>JAHFOX010000073.1 GCA_023261445.1 Planctomycetota bacterium | reverse complement strand
CGTAACCGGTAGACTGCAATGAGTTGTTAGACCGTCTTATGCGTTATCAATTCTTCATCAAATTCAAGTGAGTAAGATAGTATTGTCTTTAAATCTATTTTTTTAGAGGCATTCAGAATTTCAATCCCCACTATCTTGTCTTCAGGAGTCGTGTCTAAATTAACTCCTTCTGAAATTTCGATAACACCTGCTGGCGACTCATCTCCTAACTTTAAATACAAAGCATCTACTTCGTTGTCATAATAAACCTTCATTTTTTTCTTCCTTTCCTTAAAGGATAGTTTGTTACTACTGTTGTTATATCATTTTCAACGGCAATTATGATTTTAAGAGGGTACTCAAACCCTTCAACATTTTTAATAATTTCATGCGTTCCTTGCGATAATTCTATATTTTGCAAAATATTTAAAATTGTTGATTCCTGAATATTATATAGCTTTGCTCTCCTTTTAGCGTGACGAGAAAATTTTATCTTCACAAGTTCAAGTCAATTTTTTAATTACACTACCTATACTCGGCATTTATTACGCCTATTATGAGAATTTATGTTGGAAATGTACAATAAAATAAGCTATTTTGTCAATATGAATATAATAGTCCGATGTAAAGAATTTTCATTTTAGACGCTGATGAACGGAGATTGTTAGGATTAATAATAACAGGATAAACCTTTAATTATTTTCATAAAATATCTGTGTTTATCAGCGAAAACCTGCGGCGTATTTATGCAAAAAGGAATGTGCGGTGGACATTGGGAGTGGATAAAAGGTGAGAAATTTCTATTGCCAATCGCTAACTGCTAACTATACTATGTTACTGAATATTCCCAATCTGGAAAGAAATAAGATTTTAGCACCATTCACAACCTACAAAATCGGCGGGCCGGCGGATTTGTTTGTCGAGGTTCATACGATTGATGCATTGGTAAATGCATTACAAGAGGCTAGACGAAATCGCATTCCTTTTTTTCTACTTGGTTGCGGGGCTAATATCTTGGTCACGGATAAGGGATTTCGCGGATTGGTTATTCGTAACCTGGCAAATAAAATTACTTTATTAGATAAAGATAGAGTATTGGCTGAAAGTGGTGTTATTGTTGGCAATCTTATAGAACAGTGTCGCGACTGTGGATTGTCTGGTTTAGAGCACTTTGTTGATATACCAAGCACCGTTGGCGGGGCTATGTGGCAGAATTTACATTTTTTATCACCCGACAGAAAGCGGACTGTGCTTATCGAAGAGATAGTCCATACAAGCCGGATACTTACAGAAGAAGGGCGATTTCGTACGGTTGGTGTTGATTATTTTCAGTTTGATTACGATAAGAGTATTTTACAAAAACGGCAGGATATTGTGCTTGACGTGACTTTTCAACTTACGCCAAAGACAAAAGAAGAAATACAGGCAGTAATAGACGCAAATATAGCCTGGCGTCGTGCAAAGCATCCGCTGCTGGCAGAGTTTCCGAGTTGCGGTTCGGTGTTTAAAAAGATTGAAGGTGTTGGGGCTGGCAGGCTGATCGAACAGGCAGGGCTTAAGGGTATGCGCATTGGCGGGGCTGAAGTTTCCACAAAGCATGCAAACTTTATTGTCAATACAGGTAATGCCAAAGCATCCGATATTTTACAGTTAATTAAGTTGGTACAAGACGAAGTAAAACGGAAATCAGGGTATTCATTAGAGACTGAAATTGCGGTGGTTGGAGAGTTGTAATTTTAATTTTGTTGAAAGGTTTTAGTAATGTTTGATACAATCGTTGCCTATGGAAATAAACAGAAATACAATAATCAAAGACCTTATCGAGTCGAATCCTGAAACACTGGCGGTATTCAAGAAATATAACCTTGTCATTGCAGGTGGCGTGCGTGGCCCTAACGAACCCATCGCCTTCTTTGCCAAGGCGCATGAGGTTGATTACGACATCCTTGTAAAAGAACTGAACGAAGCTATTGAAAAGGGTGGAGGCGAGCATGTTGAATTATCAGCTCTTGTGGAAGATAAAATATATGAAAAATTTGTAAAAACAGCCATAATTCTGACACTTTCTGTAGGTGTAACATTTGGCGCAATTATACTCAGTTATATAGCTTTCAAATTAAATTTCAATTCAGTTTATTATGCGCTTATTCAGGCGCATGGTCATGCGCAAATTTATGGTTGGGTGGGACTGTGTATAATGGGTTTCGCCATGTACATAGTGCCAAGAGTGAAGAATACCGAACTAAGACACAGGAGTTTAGCGACCGTCTGTTATGGATTCGCCGTAATTGGCATTTCTATTAGAACCATTGTGCAGCCCATTCCTTATTCATCTATCAGATTTTTAGTGCCTATATCCGCTATTTTAGAGAGCATTTCTATTTGCATGTTTGCGTTTATTATCCTGAGAACTGTCTTATCAAGTAAAGAAAAGATTGCTGTCTTTGACAAGTATTTCAAGGCGGGCATTATCTGGTTTCTTATTGCAACATTTATGAATTTGGGAATGGTATTATATTTATACAAACATGCCCTTTATGAGATTCCAAAGGAATTATTTAGCCCTTATATACATCTATATCTCTTTGGCTTTGTTTTTATGTTTATCTTTGCCATTAATATTAGAACGGTGTATGCATTCCTTGACATTAAGCCTGTACGGGGAAAGGCAGTTAATTTAACCTTTTGGATTCTAAATATCTCAATTCCGTTTTATTATATAACCCACATGCTTGCTGATAAATATATAGTGGCATTCAGGTTCTCACAATTTATGGCATTTCCAATTGCCTTTGCAATGTTTACATTCATTTATGGCCTGCGTATCTTCGAAAGATCAACAAAGGAATTACATGACATAGTTATGGACAGGAGCTATGCAAAGACCATTCGTACCGCTTATATCTGGCTTATTGTTAGTGCTGTTGTTTTGCTTGTAATGCCATTCCTGGGACATGGCACAGATGTGCAAAAAAGGTTTCACGGATCGCTGAATCATGCGCTTACAGTTGGATTTGTCACTATGATGATTATTGGCTATTCATCAAAAATGATTCCAACATTTAAAGGAATTAACATGCATAGTATAAAGCTATCTAACATTACTTTTATACTGCTAAATATGGGTTGCTTTATGAGGGTATTTTCTCAAATATTGGTAGGTACAAGTAGAGGAAAGCCTATATTTTATGCTGCGATGGGAACATCTGGTTGGTTTGAATTAGCGGCATTAGGTATATTCGGATATAACCTGTGGAAAACTATGAATACTATACAGGAGGCAAAACCGTCTGGGGCAAAGCCCGGGAAATTAACAGAGATCACTAAGGATACAAAGGTCTTTGATGTGGTAGACCAATATCCAGAAACGCTTCAGATATTCCTTGATTTTGGGTTCAGTCAGATGTCAAACGCCGTTATGCGGAATACGATGGGTAGAGTTGCGTCCATTGATATGGCAACCAAGATGCATAATGTGGATTTGGATAAATTCCTCAAAGCCCTGAACGACAAAATCGCCGCAAAGAGTTAATCTCCCAAACCAAAAAATCTCTTGGTTAGAAATAATAGCAATAGAGATAGTCTATCCATACATTTAAAATCTTTATCTACGATTAAAATCTGAGTAAATCTGCTTAATCTGCGTAATCTGTGCTCGGTCTTTTGGTTGCCGCTCTGCCACGCTGGGGTTTTAAACGTTTTTCATCGGTCAGAGGTTTACCTCGTTAGCTATATGTCAATAAAACAAAATGCTATAGATATTGTAAAAACTTTGCAGGATCACGGCTATAAAGCATTATTTGCCGGTGGGTGTGTGCGTGATATGATTATGGGCAAAAAATCCGCTGATTACGATATAGCAACAAATGCCTTACCGCAAGATGTTATGCACATTTTTGAAAAAACCATTCCTGTGGGAGTACAATTTGGCGTAATTATAGTTGTAAAAGAAGGGTATAATTATGAGGTAGCTACATTTCGAACCGAGGGGTCATACAGTGATGGGCGTCATCCTGATTATGTTGCATTTAGCACTCCAGAGGGTGATGTAAGGAGAAGAGACTTTACCATAAACGGTCTGCTTTACGACCCGATAAAGAATGAAATACTGGATTATGTTGGTGGACAGGAAGACATCAAGACGGGCGTTATTCGTACCATTGGAGATCCAATAGAACGGTTTACAGAGGATAAATTGCGTATGATACGCGCTGCCCGGTTTGCGTGTCGGTTTAATTTTCCAATTTATGAGGAAACACGAAAGGCGATTATTAAACTTGCCGGCAATATTCAAGTAGTCAGCGCAGAACGCATACGCGAAGAGCTTGAAAAGATATTGACTGGTCCAAACACACATATAGGTATTAGACTTCTGGACGAGCTTAATCTTTTACAAGAAATACTACCGGAGGTATCCGGTATGAAAGGTGTGCGTCAGCCAGAAAATTTTCATCCTGAGGGCGACGTCTTTGTTCATACCCTCTTATGTTTATCCAAAATGGAGAATCCGTCATGGACGTTAGCCATGGGGATATTGTTACATGATATAGGTAAGCCCATTACTTTTGAAGAGTCAGACAGAATCAGATTCAATTTGCATGAAAAGGTGGGGGCGGATATGACAGCAAAAATATGTAATCGGTTAAAAACCTCTAATGCTGAAAAAGATCGAATTGTATGGCTTGTACAAAAGCATTTATATTTTAAAGATGCCCAAAAAATGCGACTCAGCAAACTCAAAAGGTTATTTGCAAGTGACGGTTACACGGAGCTTGCAGAATTGTGCAGGATTGATGCACTGGCAAGTAGTGGTGACCTGTCAGATTACAACTATTGCCAGGAAATGTATGGTAAACTTACTCATGAAGAAATTAAACCCAAGCTGCTTATTAACGGCTCAGATCTCATTGCTTTGGGACTAAAACCTGGTCCTTTGTTTAAAGAAATCTTAACTAAAATTGAGGATGAGCAGTTGGAGGGCAGTTTAAAAACTAAAGAGGCCGCCATGGAGAAGGTTAAATTGTTGATTTGCCATATAAATCAATGACAAATTTGTAAATTGAAGATTTGTTTTTAGATATTCTTACACAGCGTACAAGTGATCTTAATTATTGTAAAGAGGACGGCTTGTTGTTAAATTGAATGTGGAGTATTTTAGTTATCATGTTTTCAAGCAATAAATTAACGTTGGCATTGTAATCAAGGTATTCAAGCGATGTTTTGATTACATTTAGAATACGGAATAATACGTCCTCAGATAAGGACTGGCTCTTGGATATTAATGCATCCCTCCAGTCAACATGATAAATGTGTAGATTACTACCTCCTATCTTGCAAATGAGCAAATCCCTGTAGTACATAAGAAATGAAAATATAAGTTCCCTCACATGTGATCGTTTTTCTTCTAATACTTCCAAGTCTTGAATGTGCCATTCGTTTAATAGGTCTTTTGAAAAAGTCAAATTGTCATTAATCCCAAGTTCTAAAATTCGGTTAACAAGCCAGTTTTTCTTTTTAATGGCATCTGAACAAGATAGCGTAGTAGCTCTTTCCACACTACCGTTGGATATGAATGCTAATCGTTCTGCTTGTATGTTATCTATTTGAAAGTTGTTTACAAGGATGTCTCTTACGGCGGTTATTGATAAAGGTGGAAACCTTGTTATTTGACACCTGGAGCGAATTGTTGCCCTGATGGATTCCAGAGAGGTTGCAATTAGAATAATAATTGCATATAGAGGAGGTTCTTCCAAGGTCTTCAACAAACAGTTGGATGCTTCTTCATTCATTCTATCCGCTGACTGGATTATTATTATTTTATACTTCGATTCCAAAGGTTTTACATTCAGAATATCTTGAAGGTATTTTAACTGTTCTATTTTTATTACTCGGCTGTTTTCTTCAGGGAGGATTATAAATAGGTCTGGAAAATTATCGGTAACCATTCTTTTGCAATTATTACAGGTATCACATGCATCAGCGCCGGGGTGTTGGCAAAAAATTGCTTTTGCCAATTCTTTTGAAAACAATGTTTTGCCTATGCCTTCTTGGCCAACAAAAATGTGGGCATGCGCCAATCGGTCGGTTATGATAGCATTCTGGAATAATCGGATTATGCGGTTCTGATAAGAAATGCTTTTAAAGGACATATCGGATATTGTATAAAAACAAATAATCTATATTTGCGGACGAGAATAATAAGGGATGTTAGAGCGCGAATAGTTTAAAGAATCATTCTTCATCCTCCTCTTCCTCCTCTTCATCGGCTTCGGTTTCAAGTACCGCCATGATGTCTCCTACCTTTACCACATCACCTTCTTGAGCAAGTATTTCAACAAGTCTTCCGGATACTGGGGCAGTAATATTAAAGGTTGTTTTCTCTGTGATCATTTCAACGATGTCTTCGCCCTCCTCAATCTCCTCATCTTCTTCTACGTACCAAAAAGAAACGGTGGCTTCATCTCTATTATTACTTTCGGATTCGGGTAATTCTACTTCAACTCTCATATAGATTCTCCTTATTTATCATGCAATAATTTTGCAATATTTGCTTTGTTAAGGGATTTCTTGTAGAATTAAAGTAGTGATTATACTTAACGATATTTTTCTTGTCAAGCTTCAAGGCAATAAATAAAACAACTTTTAAAAAGAGGGGTTATTTGCATTTTATAGCTTCTTAACTCTTTTGGTAATATAGATATAAAATCGCTTGACTTGATTTAAAAGATAGTTTAAACTTAATCGCAAAGTCGGGGTAAGTACCGATAGGAGAAATGTCATTTTTGCTTGTTATTATGAAATTATTTAAGAATAATTAGAGAAATGAACAAGAAACAGCATGTTAAATACTTAGGTAAGGAATTCCATTTGTCAAAAATTGTTTTTTTCGAGTTTCTGATGTGCTGTTTTAGTTTGGCGATTTTCAGTAAAAAGATATTCAGTGAGAATCCGAAGAAAAAAATCTTTAAAAAGTGCAATTTTCTTTATCTGAGAAACAATGCGGGTAAGTGGTTGTATAAACCTACAGCATGGATACATGGCTATATAGCTATTTTATCTGTTGTTATAGCCTTATACTACGATGTAGAAAGCACTTTATAAAGTATTTTTAAAGGTTCCTATCTTTTGTTCGTTTCTCTTCTCGTGGTTGACATTTCTTTCAGGTAGCACCCCTTCCCAAAGTTTCATCAAATGCCTTATTAAATCATACAGACTTAGTATTTTTATTTCTAATTATTTGCTATCAAAACTATAAAACAGTTTTAATTGTTCATGGAGGATGAGCTCGGTAATTAGCTCATGAAATAAAGTGCAAATATTCTTAATACTATTGTATGCCCTCCCTCCCGTATGTATTGCTATTGGATATTTTATTTGTATTCTTATATACAAAAAAAGACAATCCGCTAGCGAAAGGAAGGTAAAGCAGCTTATTGAGGAGTCACAGCGACAAGCTGAAAAAATCAGGAAAGAGGCAGAGCTTGCTGTAAAAGCCGAACTTTACCAACGCAGGGAAGCTTTAGAAAGAGAAACCCAAGAAACAAAAATGGAGTTGAAGCAGCAGGAGAGAAGGTTAAGCAAAAGGGAAGATAACCTCGAACGCAAGATGGAGTTGTTGACAAAAAAGGAAAGATATATTGATACGCTTTATGCCAATCTTACCCTGAAAGAGAAGAAAATAGATGAAAAGAGGTTAGAGCTTGAAAAAACAATAGAAGAACAGACTCAGGCACTTCTGAAAATTTCCAGTTTGTCCAGAGAGGAGGCAGAACGGCTTTTATTAGGCAGGCTGGGAAAGGAACTCGACATTAAATGTGCAGAGTTGATTTCAAAAAAGACAACAGAAGCAAAAGAGAATGCAGAACATGTTGCTGTGTCGTTAATTAGTTCGGCAATTCAGCGGTGCGCTGCAACCCACACTGCCGAAAATATTGTAAGCAGTATAGAACTCCCAAACAACGAGATGAAAGGGCGTATTATTGGGCGTGAAGGCAGAAATATTCGCGCCTTTGAGAAGGCAACCGGAATTGATGTTATTGTAGATGATACTCCGGGACTGATTGTCCTCTCCGGGTTTGACAGCGTTCGTCGTGAAATAGCAAGACAGGCGATGGGGAAATTGATATTGGATGGAAGGATTCACCCGGCACACATCGAAGAAATTGTTAAAGAAACAGAAAAGGAAATTGAACAAGTTATTCAAGAGACGGGGAAGCAAACTTGTTTTGAATTGGGCGTTCATAATGTTCATCAGGAAATAATAAAACTTGTAGGCAGGCTTAAATACAGGACTAGTTATGGACAAAATCAACTACAGCATTCCATCGAAGTCGCTAACCTTATGGGTATCATTGCGGGTGAATTAAAGCTGGACGTTCCACTGGCAAAAAGGTGCGGTCTTTTGCATGATATTGGCAAGGCTATTGGGCCTGAAATGGAAGGCACACACGCCGTTGCAGGCGCAGACCTTGCAAAACGCTACGACGAAAGACCTGAAGTGATTAACGCAATCGGCGGACATCATGAGGAAAAACCAGTTGAATCTGTTTATACTGTGTTGGTTAGCGCGACCGACGCCATTTCTGCTGGAAGACCAGGCGCAAGAAGGGAAACCTTAGAAAAATACATTAAACGTCTTGAAAAACTTGAAAGTATTGCAACTTCTTTTAGCGGCGTCGAAAGTGCTTATGCAATCCAGGCTGGAAGGGAAGTGCGTGTGATGGTATGTCCAGACAAGATAAATGACAAGGTTGCCGCAAAGATGTGTTATGATATTGCCAGAGAAGTTGAAGAGCAATTAGAGTATCCGGGTGAAGTTGTTGTTACAGTTATTCGAGAGACCCGTTTTATTGAACACGCAAAGTAGTATATGCGTACAGAGTTTGATGTAATCGTAGTAGGGGCTGGACATGCTGGCTGTGAAGCGGCTCTTGCATCGGCACGCATGGGTATGAGCACGGCATTATTTACAATAAACCTCGATACGATTGCGCAGATGTCCTGTAATCCTGCCATTGGCGGACTTGCAAAAGGTCAATTAGTGCGGGAAATTGATGCCCTTGGCGGAGAGATGGCAAAGGTAACGGATGAAACGGGCATTCAATTCCGTATGCTCAATACCAAAAAAGGTCCTGCCGTACATTCTCCACGTGCTCAAGCCGATAAAAAAGATTATCAATTGTCCATGAAGAAAAGGTTGGAAAACCAAAACAACCTTTTGCTGAGGCAGGAAATTGTTGATGATCTAATTATTTTTGATAAAAAAGTAACAGGGCTTATTGGTCAAAGTGGCTTAGAATATAAGGCAAAAGCTGTTATTCTCACCACTGGTACATTTTTAAAAGGGCTTATCCATATTGGTGGATTTATTACTACAGGTGGTAGAATTGGCGAGCTTTCGTCAGAAAAATTGTCAGATGCTTTACGGAGGAATGGGTTTGAAGTTGGACGTCTCAAAACTGGCACTCCTCCGCGTCTAAATGGACGCACCATTAATTATGGTACACTCACACCTCAGTACGGAGATCCCAACCCGCAACCCTTTTCCTTTTCAACAGAAAGCATATCAAGACCGCAAGTTCCTTGTTATATTACGTACACCAATCCCGCTACACATAAAATTGTTACGTCTAACCTTAATCGTGCGCCCCTTTATACGGGGCAGATTAAATCTACCGGACCCAGATATTGCCCGTCTTTAGAAGATAAGGTTGTACGTTTTTCCGAAAAAGATAAACACCAGATATTTCTTGAACCAGAGGGTATGAACACTCTTGAGGTATATTGTAATGGGATTTCAACCAGTATGCCTCACGACGTCCAGGAGGCGATAGTTCACTCTATTGCAGGCTTGGAATCGGCAGAGATTGTGCGGTATGGTTATGCCATAGAATACGATTTTGTGCCGCCCACCCAACTCAAACCATCGTTAGAAACAAAACTGGTGGAAAATCTTTTTCATGCAGGGCAAATTAACGGAACGTCTGGTTACGAGGAGGCTGCCGCACAGGGAATCATGGCAGGCATTAATGCGGCGCTTAAAATACAAGGAAAAGAACCCTTTGTTTTTGATCGCTCTGAAGCGTATATTGGTGTGCTAATAGACGACCTTGTTACAAAAGGAACGCAAGAGCCATACAGGATGTTCACGTCACGTGCGGAATACAGGCTTCTGTTGCGGCAGGACAACGCCGACAGAAGATTGATGAAATATGGATACCGTTATGGACTTGTTTCAGAACAGCAATGGCGTAAATTACAAGAGAAAGAGCGTGTAATTACAGAGGTTCTTGCATATATTGATAAAAAAATGACAGGACCTGATACATTAAGAAAAATATTAAGCCGTCCTGATATAACTTATGAGCATCTGCTTACTATTGATGATAAACTTGCCCAAAAATCTGTTTCAAACGAAGTTAAAGAACAAGTGGAAATTGAGGTGAAATATAAGGGATATATAGAACGTCAGCAAATACAGATAGAAAAGTTCAAAAAGATGGAAGGCTCTAAAATTCCTTCATGGCTTGACTATCAAAACATCCCTGAACTTAGAAAAGAAGCGCGACAAAAGCTTTCCCAAATTCGCCCTATATCTTTGGGACAGGCTTCACGCATTTCAGGGGTATCTCCAGCCGATATTTCCATTCTTATGATTTATCTTGCAGGAAAAATTAAAAAATAAGTTTCAGTTATTTTGTCTTTTGTACAGATAGGTTGATGCATTTAATCCCGCTAGGCCGCCATGATGGGGATATAACACCCTTGTGATGATAACGTTCAACCAACGTACCCCAGGTGATACAGAAATCTCCATATCGGTTGTTGATTTCGTCCATGGTGCGTATAGCAGCTTCTTTGTTTCTGTCCGTACTAAAGAGTGGTATTTGTGCCAAGTTCTTTGTGAGGTTGGAAACACTTATGCCTATCAACCGGAGCGGTTGTCGCAGCCGTATTCCGCTTAGTATGTTCTTGGCAATAACATAGATGTCTATGCTATTGTTTGTGTATATTCCCACAGTAGTTTGCCTTGTGAATGTATGAAAGTCGGGGTAACGCAGGGTAAGGGCAATTGTCCTGCCCGCACAACTTCCGCAGCGCATACGCCTGCCCACCATTTCAGACAATTGTAAGATGTGCCGCTCCAGA
>JAHFOX010000115.1 GCA_023261445.1 Planctomycetota bacterium | reverse complement strand
GCTTGAAATTAATTAGTATAATTTACATAGTTATTTAACCTGAATTATTACCAACAAATCCCAACAATATACAAACAGAAACCTATATAACACTACGGTTTAAAAATGCGCAATCATAGACTTATCTTTGGAGTAAATATCGGGAGCAAGTGGACACGCGTGATTATGATTTTGATAATCGCGAATGTCAGCGTGTTTATGCTTCAATTACTATTCTCAACGGTAAGCTCACAGTTATCATCGCAGCCAACGAATATCTTAAATGACGTGCATTCAGGATATTCATCCACACAGACATGGTATTATCCGTCTTTTGATAAATTCACAAAATTATTTTGGCTCTACCCCCCTGACACTGTAGGGCATCTATGGCTGTGGCAATTTTTTACATATATGTTCCTGCACAGTACAACAAATGCGTGGCACCTGATTTTTAATATGCTTGTGCTCTGGATGTTTGGAAGCGAGGTTGAACGGGTGCTTGGCGCAAAACGATTTTTAACGCTCTACTTTACTGCTGGTATTTTTGCCGGGATATGTTGTTGTATTTTTACACCATGGACACCAATCTTAGGAGCTTCTGGCGCTATCTTAGCTATTGAGATTGCCTTTGCCATGTATTTTCCTAACAGTACTGTTATTTTTTACTTCTTTTCAATGAAAGCAAAGTACCTTGTCATGATTCTTACAGGAATCACAATCTTTAACTGTATCGGTACTAAAACTGATAATGTTGCACACTATGCACACCTCGGAGGCCTCGTATATGGATTTTTATTTGTTCGGTATTCCTATCAGGTCTCAAATTATCTTAAAAAATGGCAGATTTACCACCAAGAAAAGGAGTTGATGAAAGAACAGGAATTACGGGCAAAGGTAGATGAAATCCTTGAAAAGGTTAACCGTGAAGGTCTGCATAACTTGACATGGAGAGAAAGGAGCTTTCTTAAAAATGCAAGTAAACGATATAAAAAAAGTACTGACTCAAAATTAACATGATATTTAATTTTTCATATTGCAGCTTTCTGCTCGTTACTTATTCTGACTGTATATATGCCGTTCAACTTTTCTATTTGTCAGGTTTATAACAATGCTTAAGATTTCAGTAAATGGTGCATGTGGTAGAATGGGAGCAAGGATTGCCGCACTTGTCCTGGAAGACCCTGAATTAAAATTAGTTGCCGCATTAGAAAGACATGGACATCCATCACTTGGCAAGGACGTTGGCTCTATCGCCGCCTGCGGAGAAACTAATATTAAAATTACAACCACTTTAAACACTCAACCTGACGTCTTAATTGATTTTTCGTCACCAGAATCTGCCGTTGCCATTGCCGATATTTGTGCAAAGAAAAACATTGCACTCGTTGTGGGTACAACAGGATTAAACACGCAGCAGCTTGAATATATTCAGCAAATCTCAAAGACGATCCCCTGTTTAGTCTCGCCCAATATGAGCATTGGCGTCAATGTTATGTTCGACCTCGTGGCACAAATGTCAAAGGTGCTTGGAAAGGATTTTGATATAGAAATACTAGAAACTCATCACAGATTTAAGAAGGATGCGCCAAGCGGCACAGCATTGCGGATTGCCGAAAAAATCTGCGAGGCAACAAACAAAAAGATGGATAAAGATGTTATTTACGGCCGCCAAGGAATTACAGGTGAGCGCCCTTCAGACCAAATATGCATGCATGCAATTAGAAGCGGAGATGTCATAGGCGAGCATACAGTTATTTTTGGTAGTTTAGGAGAACGTTTAGAGATTACGCATAAGGCACATACAAGAGACACATTTGTACGCGGTGCCATTCGTGCGGCAAAGTTTATAGCCCAGAAACAACCTGGAATGTACCGTATGTCTGATGTCCTTAAAGTGAAAACATAAGTTAACTCTTTCGAATTTTTCTCCTTTTCATGCCGCAAGACCATAAAAGAATTCCGTAATTTTGCGGCTATTTTAAGTCTTTAAATTTAAAAAAACATTACTATGAGATTTGAAAAATTTACAATTAAAGCGCAAGAGGCTGTACGGGAATCTCAAGAGTTAGCCGAATCTAAAAAGCATCAACAAATACTTGCTGTTCATTTATTAGAAGTCTTACTAACACAGGAACAGGGTATCGTAGTGCCGCTTTTGAAAAAGTTAGGCGTTGATACTAACATCATTCTTGATAAGACAATGACGGCTGTTAATAAACTACCTCAGATAAGCGGAACAGGAGCGCCGGGACAAGCTTATGTAAGCGCAGAATTACGGGACACCTTTAATCTTGCATGGGAAGAAGCCAGCAAACTGAAAGATGAGTATGTAAGCACCGAACATTTGCTGTTAGCATTATCAGGACAAAAGAATACTTCCTGTGGCAGAATATTAAACGAGGCAGGCATTCAAAAAGAAAATATTTATACGGCATTGAAAGAGATTAGAGGTAGTCAAAGGGTTACAGACCAAAGTCCAGAAGAAAAGTATCAAGCGCTCGAACGCTATAGCAAAGACCTTGTTGAATTAGCTCGCAAAGGGAAACTTGACCCTGTTATTGGGCGTGATGATGAGATAAGACGTGTGATACAGGTATTATCCCGCAGGACGAAGAATAATCCCGTTTTGATAGGCGAACCCGGCGTTGGGAAAACCGCCATAGTTGAGGGTCTGGCACAACGAATTCTTAATGGAGATATCCCTGAGAGTTTGAAAAACAAACGCGTCATGTCTTTGGACATGGGAGCTTTAATTGCAGGCACTAAATACAGAGGAGAATTTGAAGACCGTCTAAAAGCAGTGCTCAAAGACATTGGTGAGAAGGAAGGACAAATAATTCTCTTTATAGACGAGCTGCATACAGTCGTTGGAGCGGGCGCGGCTGAAGGCGCTATGGATGCGTCTAATCTTTTAAAGCCTGCATTAGCCCGCGGCGAGTTGCGTTGTGTTGGCGCAACTACCCTTGATGAATATAGAAAACATATTGAAAAAGACGCCGCATTAGAAAGACGATTTCAGCAGGTGTATGTTGGTGAACCATCAGTCGAAGATACAATTGCTATTCTTCGGGGATTAAAAGAACGATACGAACTGCATCACGGTGTGCGCATCAAAGACAATGCAATTGTTGCCGCCGCTACACTTTCACATCGTTACATAGCCGACCGATTCCTGCCAGACAAGGCAATTGACTTGATTGACGAAGCGGCATCTAAACTTCGGATCGAAATTGATAGTATGCCTATAGAACTTGACGAGATTGAACGTAAAATCATGCAATTGGAAATAGAAAAAGAGGCTCTTAAAAAGGAAAAGGATACTGTCTCGAAACAGCGCATGGAGAAGATTGAAAAACAGTTGTCTGATTTAAGAGAAGAATCCGGCGCCCTACGCACACAATGGGAAAACGAGAAGAAAGTTATCAAAGAAATACAGGAAATTAATTCGAAGGTTGACCATGCCCGTATTGAGGAGCAAACAGCACAAAGAGAAGGAAATTTAGGAAAAGTAGCCGAAATACGTTACGGACTTATCAGGGAATGTGAGCAGAAACTGAAACAAAAACATAAAGAATTACAAGATTTACAAGAAAACAAATCTCTACTTAACGAAGAAGTTGATGCCGATGACATTGCTATGGTTGTCTCCAAATGGACGGGAATTCCTGTTACACGCATGCTGGAAGGCGAGAAGGAAAAACTTTTAAAAATGGAAGACCGACTCAGGGAAAGGGTAGTTGGTCAGGAAGAGGCAATCAGAGCTGTTTCCAATGGCATTCGTCGCGCCCGTGCAGGGCTTCAAGACCCTAATCGCCCTATAGGCACATTCCTATTCCTCGGTCCTACCGGAGTTGGAAAAACGGAACTTTGCAAGGCGCTTGCTGCCTTTTTATTTGACAGCGAAACAGCTATGGTGCGTATTGATATGTCCGAGTTTATGGAACAGCACTCCGTAGCGAGGCTAATTGGCGCCCCACCCGGATACGTTGGTTATGAAGAAGGCGGGCGTCTAACCGAGGCGATTCGAAGGAGACCTTACTCGGTAATTCTGTTTGATGAAATAGAAAAAGCACATCGGGATGTATTTAACATACTACTGCAGGTTTTCGATGACGGCCGATTGACAGATGGACATGGCAGAACTGTTGATTTTAAGAATACAATAATTGTGATGACTTCAAATATCGCAAGTCAGTGGATACAGGACCTTACAGGACCTGAAAATGAAGAGGAACTGAAACAGCAGATAAAACAAGCGTTGAAAGAATCCTTCAGGCCAGAATTCCTCAATCGCATTGACGAAACTATCATATTCCACGGTTTATCAAAAGAACTAATAAATCAAGTTGCAGAAATACAGTTAAAAGAATTACAGAGACGATTAGCTAAACACAATTTCCATTTAACCGTCACAGACAGGTTAAAGGATAAGTTGGCACAGGAAGGTTACGACCCACATTTTGGCGCCAGACCTTTAAAAC
>JAHFOX010000072.1 GCA_023261445.1 Planctomycetota bacterium | reverse complement strand
GTATTTGTCAAACGATTTTTGGGGTTTTGGCTTCTTTCCGTAATCCCGAGGTAGTCTTAGAATTGTCTTGAGAATGGGGCGTGAAAGGCTTATATTTAACGTCTTGGAATTTTGATAATTGAGATTATTCGGTCGTTCCACACCTGCAGAATGACAAAACAACGATTCTAAATTAGCCACAGAGCGCACCGGGAACACAGAGAAAAAAAATATCTGTGAAATCTCTGTAACCTCTGTGGTTAGTAGATTTTATAAAATTATGAAGAAGTCTATTATTGCCCGTGGCATACGGGTGCATAATTTAAAAAATATTGATATTGAAATCCCCCATAAAAAATTAGTGGTAATCACGGGAGTTAGTGGGTCGGGTAAATCCAGCCTTGCCTTCGATACACTATTTGCAGAAGGGCAAAGGCGGTATGTGGAATCTTTTTCAGCTTATGCACGCCAGTTCCTGGAAAAGATGGACAAGCCTGATATTGACCACATTGAAGGCATTCCACCTGCAATTGCCATCCAGCAGAAAAATCCTGTTAAGAATCGCCGTTCAACGGTTGGGACTGCTACAGAGATTAACGATTACCTGAGATTGTTGTTTGCACGGATTGGCAAGACCTATTGCAGTTCTTGCAAACGGCATGTGCAGATAGATACAGTTTCGCATATTGTTGATACCATCCTGTCATTACCTGAAGGTACAAAATTCCTGGTTACGTTTCCCATCACCGTCAGTCAGAAAATTTCGAGTCAAAATCAAATCAATCTCCTCAAAGAGCGAGGGTTGGTGAGGATACTGGCTGATAATACTATTATTGACATTACCTCCGAATCGCCTTGTGTTGATATTCATTCCGCAAAGTCTGTTTATGGAGTTATAGACAGGCTGGTAGTTAAGGATGTAATTAAAGAACGCCTTGTGGATGCCATGGAGACCGCATATCGTCTGGGCAACGGGCATTTAAGTGTTGTATTTAATATTCAGGATACTTCTGCCAAAAAAGCTGTTTATGTGCAGGGGCTTCCTATGGATATTCAGGGTTCTCCATGGATTGAACTTAAATACAGCAAACACTTCTTTTGCAGTTATTGTAATGTTGAGTATCCAGAGCCTGTCCCTGCATTATTTTCATTTAATAATCCGATAGGTGCCTGTTCCATGTGCAATGGCTTTGGACACACAGTCGATATTGATATGGACGCAGTTGTGCCTGATAAAGAAAAAACTTTAGAGGAGGGCGCTATTGTGCCGTGGAATACACCAACTTACTCCTTGATGTTTGAATCGCTCAAAAAGGTATCCTCCAAATATAAAATCCCTTTGGATGTTCCTTTTGGGAAGTTGACGAAAGATCAGTTGAAATTGGTTATGGAAGGGACAGGAGATTTTTGCGGTATCAATAATTTTTTTAAATGGCTGGAGCAAAAAAAATATAAGATGCACATACGGGTTTTCCTAAGTAAATATCGGGGATATACCCTGTGTTCATCATGTAATGGGAAGCGATTGAAAGACAAGGCATTGAACATTTTGATTAATAATAAGCACATTGCTGATATTTGTGCAATGACGATTGAGGAGGCTTACGAATTTTTCGAGAGACTTCAGCTTACTGATTATGAAAAAAATATTGCGCACATACTTTTGCAGGAAATCAAAAAACGATTGGACTATATGGTTAAAGTAGGCTTAGGATACATTACTCTCGATCGTATGACTCGCACACTTTCCGGGGGAGAGGCACAAAGGGTTAATCTTACAACGTCATTAGGTTCTTCATTGGTAAATACACTTTACATTCTGGATGAACCAAGTATTGGACTCCACGCAAGGGACACTGATAGATTAATACAGATATTGGAACGGTTACGCGATATTGGGAATACAGTTATTGTTGTAGAGCATGATAAAGAGGTCATAGGCGCTGCCGATGAGATTATAGACCTCGGACCAGGAGCAGGTGAAAATGGGGGCATACTTGTTTATCAAGGTTCGTTGGAGGATTTACCAGCCAATAACAGCTCTCTCACCGGACAATATTTAAAAGGTGATAAGGCAATCAAAACTCCGTCTGAACGCAGGAAACCTACCAGCAAAGTAATGACACTGAAAGGCGCCTCTCAAAATAACCTGAAAGATATAGATGTTATGTTTCCACTTAATATGCTGATTTGTGTAACTGGTGTTTCAGGGTCAGGCAAGAGTACGCTCATACAGGATACACTTTATGGAGCAATCAAGAAAAGAATGGGAGGATATGCAGGATTTGTTGGAAAATGCAAAAGTATCAATGGAATACAGTGTATTAATGATATTGTTCTTGTAGATCAGTCTCCCATTGGACGTACTCCGCGTTCTAATCCCGTTACGTATGTAAAGGTGTTTGATGAAATTCGAAGGCTTTTTTCATCAACCAGAGACGCAAAGAGGCACAACCTGAATATCAGTTCCTTTTCGTTCAATGTCTCAGGCGGAAGGTGTGAACATTGCGAGGGCGCTGGCTACAACCGGGTTGACATGCAATTCCTTGCAGACATCTATGTCACGTGCGACAAGTGTAACGGAAAACGATTCAGCAAAAGGGTACTTGATGTAAAGTATAAGCATAAAAACATCAATGATATACTCGAAATGACTGTAGATGAAGCCATTGCCTTTTTCCATGATTCTGTGCGCATTACAAAGGGATTGAAATTTCTTCAAGATACGGGGTTGGGCTATCTGAGATTAGGACAGCCTGCCACAACGTTGTCTGGCGGCGAGGCGCAACGACTCAAAATTGCCACCTATATGGCACAAGAAAGCACAGAAGAAATGCTTTTTATCTTTGACGAACCTACTGTTGGGCTTCACATGGACGACGTTAAGAAATTACTCACCTGCTTTCAGAAATTGGTTGAGGCAGGACACTCATTAATTGTTGTAGAACATAACATGGACGTTATTAAATCTGCAGATTATATTATTGACCTAGGTCCTGAAGGTGGCGATGCGGGGGGGTACGTTGTTGGCGCTGGCACACCTGAGCAGATAGCACAAATAGAAACCAGCTACACAGGGAGGTACTTGAAATCTTATTTTTGCTGATTATCAATGTATTTTAAGCTAATATATGGATTTTAGAGATGCAACTACAGGTTTTGTATTCTGTGTTTCAAAGAAAACTCCTGATAATAACCGTATGAAAGGGCATAATGAAATTTAACAAAAAAAACATCCTGTTCATTATTAGTATTCTTGTTAGTTTTGTTTGCTCATGGTTATTTGTCAGAAAAATCGAATGGTCATTATTGAAAAACGCCTTGAAGGAGGCAAATTATTGGTTTGTAATCCCAGCGGTTATTTTGGCCTTGTTGGTTTACCTGATAAGGGCGCTTAGATGGCAGGGGTTATTGTCGCACATTAAAAAGGTATCTGTAGTGAATTTGTTGTCTATCACCTGCATTGGTTTCATGGCAAACAATATCCTTCCTGCCCGTGTGGGAGAAGCTTTGAGGCCGTTCTTGCTATATAAAAAAGAAGATGTTAAATTTTCAACCTCCGTTGCTTCTGCAATCATGGAGCGAATTTTTGACATGTTAGGACTTATTGTATTTGCCGTAGTTGTTATCGCATTGCTACCCCATCCATCTGTAACCAATCACAATCCTCTTGTTCCGGCTTCTGCAAATGAGGCAAGTACAATAAAAGAATCGCTTATTCCTTCTCTGAAAAAATGGACAGAGGTGTTTGCATCTGTTGGTATTTTCACAATTGTTTCTATGTTTTTAATTGTTGTTAAGCCTGATTTCTTCAAAAAAATACTTTCCAAAGTGTGCTTTTTTCTATCGCACAAACTTAAAGGCAAGATTTTTGGATTTTATGACTCTTTTGTCCATGGTTTAAAAATTCTGGAAAATAAAACACAAACTGTATGGATATTTGCACTTTCGCTTGTAATCTGGATTTTGGCAGGGATGGAAATATATCTTCTCGGATTTTCTTTCCATATGCATTTACCTTTTGTGTGTTCATGTCTTGTTGCTGTTTGTATAGCGTTGGCAGTTGCTTTACCGCAGGCGCCCGGGTACATAGGCGTGTTCCATATCGCAGTCCTGAAATCATTGGACATTTTTGGTGTGCAAACTAATGCAGCCCAAAGCTATGCCATTGTCTTATGGGCAATCGGCATAATACCCTCAACGATTATGGGTTTTTTATTTCTCTGGAGAGAAGGAATTGCCTTTCGTGAGGTAGTCAAACTGGAAGAAGAGATTGCCGAAGGAAAACTAGAAGAGTCAGAAGGAATAGGAAAAGACACACCAGACATGTGAATATTTCAAATGCTGGTTATTTCAGGATTTAGGAATAATTATAAAAATAATTAAATTTCCTTGAATGCCTTAAAAATCCAAGTAAAATGGTCGCAGGAATTATTAATTTAGTCTTGCGACTGCTTAACATCTGATTTATAACATTTATACTTCTCACAAAACAGAATCTATGAGTAAAAGGTGGGTGTTTTCCCCTCCAAACAAGGCACTCCATGCGGAGATTGCCGGTAAACTCAAAATATCAAACCTGCTTGCACAAGTTCTTATTAATCGTGGAATAATTGATGTTGCATCTGCAAAAAGCTTCCTCCAGCCGCAAATTGCAGAATTAGGAGATCCATCTCTTCTGCCTGATGTTGAAAAGGCTTCCATAAGGATTAATGAGGCGGTACGCAAAAAAGAAAAAATTGTTATCTATGGTGATTATGATGTAGATGGCTTATCGGCTACGGCGCTCATGTACCGATGCCTAAAATTGATGGGAGCTAATGTAAATTACTATATTCCTGAAAGATTGGGAGAAGGTTATGGTTTAAACGCAGATGCTATTAAAAAACTAAAAGAAGGTGGAGCTGATATAATTTTAACAGTTGATTGTGGCATCAATGCCTGTCGTGAGGCGGACATTGCACGTACTTATGGTATAGATCTGATTATTACAGATCATCATCAACCTGGTAATGAAATACCCAATGCCTTTGCGGTAGTTAATCCAAAACTAGAAACATCTCAGCATGTTTTTAAAGGTTTTTCTGGGGTTGGCATTGCCTTTAAGCTGGCATGGGCTATTGGACAGCACTTTTCGCCTCAAAAGAAGGTGTCTTCGGAATTCAAGGATTTCTTATTAAATGCTGTGGGATTGGTAGCTCTTGGAACGGTTGCCGATGTGGTGCCACTGTTAGGTGAAAATCGCATCCTTACAAAATATGGGTTAAGCGCATTGCAATATACTGAGATTCCTGGTTTAAGGGCGCTTCTTGATGTTGCTGATCTTTCAGATACAAATCTCGATGCTTTCCACGTAGGTTACCGTTTAGGTCCCCGTTTAAATGCACCTGGGCGTATAGGCAAGGCAGGAATAGTCGTTGAGATGTTAACTACAACATGCAGAGATAGGGCTATGGAAATTGCAAACTTTCTTGAACAAGAAAATAAAAGAAGGCAGGATATTCAGCTTGAAATAATGACATCAGCCAGAGAAAAAATCATGAGTGAGATAAATCTGGATGAGACTACAGCCATAGTGTTGGCTGACCAATCGTGGCATCCGGGCGTTATAGGGATCATTGCCTCTAAGATTGTGGAAGAATTTAACCGTCCCACTGTGATGATTGCAATAGCTGATGATGTGGGTCATGGTTCTGCACGTTCTATCCCCTCGTTTCACATACTGGAAGCGCTGGAAGGCTGTAAGTGTAAATTGCTTTCTGTTGGTGGTCATGCGCAAGCGGCGGGCTTAAAAATACACCCCGATAATATTAATGAATTTAGACATATGCTTAACAGTACAACATCCCAAAAACTTGGGAAGACGGATTTAGTACCTATTTTGAATATTGATGCGGAAGTTACACTTTCAATGTTGTCAAAGGCATTAGTGACAGAGCTTGCGCGCCTTTCTCCTTATGGTGAAGGCAATCCTATTCCTTTATTTGCCGCAATGAATTTAAAGATAGCAGGACAGCCGCGCCGTATCGGCTCTAAAGGACAGCATCTTAGTTTTTATGCCAAACAGGGTGATGTTGCTGTCAGAGCGGTTGCCTTTGGGATGGGAGACCAGATAGATAGGCTTAAACAGAACGGGAAAACGTGTTCTATCGCTTTTGTTGTGAAGATAAATAATTGGATGGATAGTGAAAACCTTGAGTTGGAGGTTAAAGATATAAAATTTGATAATGAAATGACATCGAATAGTTTTGGGAGGTATTAATTTATCGGCAAGTTGCAGGAGTTAACCTATCAATTTCCTCGTTATATCTCCTAGTCTGTAATAAAAACCTGCTGTGTGCAAACTTGATGGAAATTTGAGCACCTCATAGTCGTAGTGGTGCATAAACTCGTGAAGCAATGTGTCTAGAAATGTTTTTGGGGCAAGTATGGATTCTCGTATTGCCGTTTTATTGCTGATAGTGATTTTACCAGCCTTATACGTTCCATAGGTCTTCCGCGCTAATCTGCCGTTTTTCAGCGAATGATTTTGACGTTTGTCATTTACGTTTAACAGTGGGGAAGGAATTGACAACGACCGAGATATCTCATCTAATAAATTTTGTCCGACAGACTGTCTTTCCGATGCGTTTGTTGCGGTTAAAAGTGTTTTTGCATAATTTACAGAAGCAGCAGTTGGCTGGAACTGGCTATGTGTTATGCGGTTGGATTTTTTATAAACAGTTTTGTTAGTGTTTTGCCGCCAAAACATATATGTTCTCAGGGTGAACAGTATGACTGTAACTAATCTGTCACGGTAATTTTTTGTTTGACAATCTGTATTTTTGATATATTTTAGTTTTTTTGATACTTTTGTAAAGGTTTATTTGTTAATATTATGTACATAGTTAAGGAGCCACCAGCATTATGAATCCTCTTTCTAAAAATTTTGTGCGTGCAAGCCTGATTTATTTTTTCATTGCGGCCATACTTGGCACGATAATGATTTCTATGAGAAACTATCCAGCGCAACTGCTTTTCACGCATGTGCATTTAAACCTTTTGGGATGGATGTCAATGATGATTTTTGGTGTTGGGTATCATATCTTGCCAAGGTTTTCAGGAACGCCGCTTGCATACCCCAAAGTAGGTAATATTCAATTTTATGTTGCGAATGTTGGGCTTGTAGGGTTGGTGTGTTTTCGTCCAATACATCCACTCGCAGAAATTTTTGCAAGTCTGCAGGTGGTTTCGGTAGGCTTGTTTGTATTTAATATCTGGATGAGTATGATACCACCCAAACCCGAACCTGAATAGAAATTGAGAAATATAGTAGTAAGTATATTAAGCGCTTTTGATGTTTGGTTTTGATAATACAGAAATTTTATAAGGAGATTTTTTGGAATGTATACAATAGGAATCGATATTGGTTCCATGTCGGCTAACGGAGTTTTGTTAAACGAGAAAAAAGAAATTCTTTCTTCAGTAATTATACCAACCGGTGCCAGCAGTAAGAAGGCGGCGGACAAAACTTTTAATCAGATACTTACAGAACATGGACTGTCCGAAAAAGATATTGATTATATTATTGCTACGGGATACGGGCGCGTAAAGGTGCCATTTGCCAATGAAGTTGTGACAGAAATTACCTGCCATGCTAAGGGAGGTAACTATTATTTCCCAAATGCAAGGACCATCATTGATATTGGCGGGCAGGACAGCAAGGTTATTAAGGTGGATGGGAGTGGGAACGTTCTTGACTTTGTTATGAACGATAAATGTGCCGCAGGAACTGGTAGGTTTCTTGAGGTTATGGCAAGAACCCTTGAGATAGATTTGGAAGATATGGGACCTATTTCTCTTAACGGGAAGGAAGTCGTTTCGGTTAGCAGCCTTTGTACTGTTTTTGCAGAATCAGAGGTAGTATCACTTGTTGGCGCTGACCATAAAACAGCGGATATTTGCAAAGGATTACACGTTTCTATTGCCAAGCGCATTACCGCTCAGGTAAAAAGAATAGGGCTGGCGGAAGAAATTGCAATGACCGGTGGTGTTGCAAAGAATATCGGTGTCGTAACAGAGTTGGAAAGAAATCTCGGTTGCAAAATTAAAATATCAGAAGAACCTCAAATTAACGGGGCGCTCGGAGCGGCTTTGATCGCTATGGATAAGGCACGTTTAAAGAAGCGTACCTCCGTGCTTGTTTCTGGAAGTGCTACACCTGAAATGTCTATTGCGGAGTTTTCAGTTGAAGAAAGCACCTTGCCAAAAATTGGATATTTTTGCTCGTATACTCCAGTAGAACTGATTCGTGCCGCAGGATTTCATCCGGTCAGAATCAAGGGAACTGAAAAGGAATCATGTTCGGCAAACGAGGTGCTGTGCAGTAATATATGCCCTTACATCAAGGCGGTTATTGATCAAAAAATCAATGGCAGTCTTGAAGACTTTAAAGGGATGGTATTCGTCAATTCGTGTGACGGTATGCGCAGACTTTATGATGCATGGGTTAAATTGGACGAAGGGAAAAGGGCGTTTAATTATATTTTAGATATTCCAAAGAATACGGATGATGCCGCAGTTTTTTATTACGCAAATCTACTGAAAAAATTCAAAGAAAAACTAGAATCCTATTTTACACTTAGGATTCAACACGAAGATATTAATCATAGTATTGACTTGTATAATGCGGTTAGAGAAAAGGTCAGGCTCTTTTTACAAAAATACTGGACTGGGTATATCGGACAGTCAGGGTATGAAATATTTTCACTATTAAAGAAAGGTATAAATATAGTTCCTGAAAAGTTTCAGGCATATTTAACCAACATTATGAAACAGAGTGGAGATATACGAGACACAAGAAATGTGCCCCGACTCTTTGTTTGGGGCAGCATTATGGAAAATGAGAGAATTATAAAGGTCATAGAGGATGCTGGCGCCAAAGTGGTTGCTGAGGATTTATGTAACGGTAGCCGATACTTTGATGCCCAAATTAACATAAGTGAAGACCCTATTCTCTCAATTGCTAAAAGATATATAAGTCGGGCTCCTTGTTCACGTATGGTCAACGTCTTTGATAGAATCAATAAAGTATTAACCACCATACAGGAAAAATCAATTCACGCTGCAATTTACCATACCTTAAAATTCTGTGATCATAATCTTATGGATTACCCTGTAATTAAAAAAACATTCCACGAGAAGAACATTCCGCTTCTTCATTTAAATTGTGATTATACTATTAGCAGTGAAGGGCAAATCAAGACACGTGTTGAGGCGTTTCTTGAACAATTAACCAACGCTTCTAAGAAAGAATAAGTAAAATATGTTATCAATTCGTAAATTTAAGGAATGGACAAATCCATTTCTAGTCCGTATTTCCCCGATTTTGTTCAGGCAACTTTTGCTTTTCATGAAAATATATCATTTCTTCTACCGTGGAAACAAGAAGAAGGAACTGGTTTCATTGCGTGTACAGCTACGTGTTGGGATTAAGCATTTATACAGGGTGTATTCCAATCCCAGAAGAACCGTTTGGACGACGATGTTTGTTCCCTCCGAAATTCTCTTCCCGATGGGACTGTATCCCTTTTGTCTTGAAATTGGCGCCGCCCTGTTTGCAGGCTTAGGGCAGAGCCCAAAGGGACTCATAGAGGCTGAATCTTACGGAGTTCCTACAGATATTTGTTCTTTTCACAGATCTGCGATTGGGCAGGCATTTAGAAGGCTTTTTCCTAAAAACATACTTCAGGTAGCAACGACAACACTATGTGATAACAATACAAAAACAACAAAGATATGCGAATCTATCACAGGGAAGGAAACCATTGTTATAGATGTTCCATACGAAGCGGATGAGTATTCTATAAAATATCTTGCGAAACAACTTGAAGATTTCACAAAACAACTGGAGTCTGTTACCGGAAGAAAGATGGAACAAAAGGCATTTGAAAAGGCTATTGAATATTCAAATCTTACACGGGAGAAAATAATAGAAGTCAATGAGTTAAGGAAAGATCCATACTGTCCTTCTCTTGGCAGCAGAGCTCTTGGGTTTATGTTTCCGGCATACTTACTAATAGGGTCTAAATTATCATTGGAATTTTTTTCCAGCCTTGCTGCTGAACTACGTGAGAAGATTGCAGAGAACAAGAAAGACCCAAACAAGAAACCACCGGAGAATCTAATTCGAATCCTCTGGTTAGAATTAAAGCCGTATTTTAAACTTGATCTTTTAACGGATTTAGAAAGAGAACATGGGGTAAAGATTGTATTTGAAGAAACGAATTATGTTTATTGGGAAAAACTTGATCCGCAGAATCCTTACGAAAGTCTGGCTAAGAAACTCATAAACAGCCATTATAACGGGCCATTAGAGCGGCGTGTTGAAGTGACCAAGAAACTTGCCAGAGAGTACAAGGCAGACGGAGTGATTGTATTTTCAACATGGGGTTGTCGAAGAAATAATGCTGCTGTACCAACTTTAAAAAGAGAATTTAATAAGCTTGGCTACCCATTTCTGAGCCTTGATGGCGATTGTATAGACGATCATAATTACATGCCAGGTCAGTTTTCTACAAGAATTGAAGGTTTTCTTGAAATGTTACGGGGTCGTAAAGCTACCATCCCACAACGTGAGACCTGTGCCGTCGGTGGGGTTTGAAAAAATAAATTTGTTATTTTCTTTTAGGTGAATGCGAAAAGTAATCTCGAACAGAAGATTTTTATTGCAATTACTCCTGATTTTCTTCATTCCTCAGAATCGCAAATATTGTTAATAAAAGTATTTTAATATCCAGAAAGAACGATCTTTTCTGCACGTACTCAATGTCATATTTTATCCAATCGCTAAATTTATGACTTCTTCTTCCTGTTATTTGCCATAGTCCAGTCATGCCCGGTTTAACTGAGAGTCTGATTTTTCTCCAAGTGTCATCTCCAACCATCTCTTTGCTTGACAAAGGTCTTGGTCCAACAAGGCTCATTTCACCTTTTAAGACATTAAGTAATTGAGGTAACTCATCGAGACTCCAGCTTCTCAAAACTTCTCCTACTTTTGTAACCCTAGGATCGGTTTTCATTTTAAACATGGGACCATCTACCTCGTTTGTGAGTCTTTTCTTCAACAGTTCTGCATCTTTGACCATTGTTCTAAATTTATACATGTTAAATTCCACTCCATTTTTG
>JAHFOX010000071.1 GCA_023261445.1 Planctomycetota bacterium | reverse complement strand
TGGAAACACCCATACAGCATTGTTTCCAGCCAGCCCATATAGTTGGCCCGGCAGTAAAAATATTCCAGCCCCTACCACGCTGTTAATCCCCAGACAAATCACGTCAAAAAACCCCATCGCACGGGACAAACCATGGTTTTGCACATTAAACTGTTTTGGTTGATGACCCATAATTTCAGATTGACGAACAACCGTTAGGATATATAATAAATACTCTTAATCTCAAATAGCATGAGTCAGGCGAAGTGTATAATCCCCCTTTCTAAAGAGAGATCGTGCGGCGTGCACTACGCTTCACTCATCTATTGTCTTTTTTATTTTACATTTTGAATTCTTAACGTCCATAATATTTTAATTTTTATGAAAGAGTATTAATCCTATGACACGCTACAAAAAATACACATTCTCCCTATTCTCTATCATGTTGTTTCTTTCTTGCTATAACCTTGGCTGCGGGAAAAAAGAAACAGAACCACAAACAACCCAGCATGGCGTCTCCATTAAACTTGAAGGAGATGTTCCTTCCGTCCACAAGAAAACAATGGCAGACGAAGAAATTGAAAAAAATAAAAATCTCCTGGAGTCCAACCCAAATGATGCGAGAATTCACTACAGCCTTGGCTTGCTATATGAAGAAAAAGGTATGCTTGATGAGTCTCTGGTATCTTACAGAAAAGCATCAGAACTCAACCCCACAATGGTAGAACCCCTTGTCGGACAAGGTAATATCCTTAATAAAAAAGGAAAACCAGACGAGGCAATCTCAATGTTTAAAAAAGCTATTGATGTTAACCCTCGTTATGCAGAGGCACATGAAGGCTTAGGACTCGTCTATATCCATAAGAAACAAGAGGAAGATGCAATTAAGGAGTTTAATAAGGCAATTGATATAAATCCAGGCCTTGTAAATTCAAGATACAACTTAGGCATCCTCTACACCAAAAAGGCTCAATTCAATGAGGCTATTGCTGAATGGACAAGAGCCATAGAAATTAATCCACAAAAAACAGAAATTTATTATAACCTAGGCATTGCTTATACCAAACTGGGCAAATTTGATGATGCCATTTCTTTATGGCAAAGGGCATTAACAATACGTCCAGACGTAGCAGACTTTCATTACGCAATAGGACTTGCGTATAAAGAAAAAGGGAATCTTGACAGTGCTGAGGCGTCTCTCAAAAAAGCGCTAGAAGTTAATACTAACCTCGTGGATGTACATAAAGTGCTTGAAGAAATATATCGTTCCAAAGGAATGCTGGATGATGCCGATCGTGAAGCAGAACTTTACAAAAGCCAGTCCAGCCCGCATCACTGAAGCTGTACGACCGTAATCAAGACTGTGTATTCGGCTTATCATTGGTTAGAATAAGTGTGAGATAGCCTGTTTACAGACAGGTCACTTACAACTATGCGTTTATCCAAAGCATTGTTTCTGAAAAATTAGATAAATGGCAATGTTTCCCATCCTAAAATAAATGCTAAATGAACTCCTGCGGTTACAGCAAAAAAATCCTAAAAAAGTTATCGGGCTTATGTCCGGGACATCAGCAGACGGTATTGACACCTGCCTTGTTGAAATTTCTGGAAATAGCATAAATACAAAAATAAACATTCTTGGATTTGAAACATATCCTTACGATGCGTACACTCGCACATCTATTCTTGAAGCCTGCAATCCAGAAACAGGCACCGTTGATAAAGTCTGCGAGTTAAATTTCCACTTAGGAAAACTATTTGCAAAAGCCGCCAAATCCATTGCAAACAAGGCGCACATTCCCATGAAGAACATTGATCTCATTGGTTCGCACGGGCAAACGATTCATCACTTACCAGAGCTTCATTCAACACTTCAAATTGGCGAGCCGTCTGTAATAGCCCAAGAAACAGGCGTTACAACAGTTGCAGATTTCCGACCTAGAGACATGGCAGCCGGAGGACAGGGAGCCCCACTCGTGCCTTATGTGGATTTTATACTCTTTAGAGATAGGGAAAAGGGACGCGCCTTACAAAATATTGGTGGAATCGCTAACGTTACATTCCTGCCGTCTAATTGTAGTACCAACGACATTCTGGCGTTTGACACGGGTCCTGGCAACATGCTGATTGACCGTATTACTGAGCTTATTACAAACAATGTATCATACTTCGACGAAGGGGGGAAACTTGCTGCGAAAGGAACTGTCAGCAATAATCTTCTAACTTTACTTCTTAAACACCCCTATCTATCAAAACCTCCGCCAAAAACTACAGGCAGAGAAGAATTTGGAGTATCATTTGCGGACAGTTTTTACAGAGATGCAAAAAAGATTGGTATCAAAGATGTTGACATATTGACTACAATTACTGCCTTTACAGCCAAAACCATTGCAGACAGCTATAAGCGATGGATTTTGACAAAATATCCCATGTCTGAAATAATCATATCTGGAGGCGGAAGCTATAATAACACCCTTACAAAATTCCTTGCCCAATATCTTGAATTATCCGTTAAGGTATGTTCCGTCAACAGTTTTGGCATCGCACCTAATGCCAAGGAAGCGCTCTCCTTTGCTATCCTTGCTAACGAAACAATTTCTGGAAATCCCAATAACGTCCCCAGTGCTACAGGTGCAAAAGAGACCGTTGTTATGGGGAAAATTGTGCCTGGCAAAAGTTTATACCAGCATTCTTTAAGATAGTTTCAAGCGTCGTCCTGCCTTCAAGTGAATCATCAACAATTAGTACGTTCATAAACTCTTCTTTATTTTATAAGTTTTATAAATTCTTAAGATACGACATTATATTTGAAAGAAAATTTACACGTTTATTATTTTGCCGTTTATATTCTAAAGACAAATACACTAAGAATTGTATCTTTTGTCTACATTTTAGCCTTAACATTTTACACTGCAAACAGCAAATAAGATTCCCTACAACCGTTAGACTTCAACGTTGAACGTACCAACATCAAAACATGTAGAAAAGCCCAAAACAGACACAGTATTTCCTTGATAAATATTCCTTATCTTTTTATACTTATAATTTATATAAAAACACTTGTGGAAAGAAGACCTGTAATGTCAAACGGGTGTTTATAACCGGGAAAATCGTTGTTTAAAGTGTTTGTCGTTGTGTTTGCGGTTAATTTTTACACTAAACGTTTAAACAAAAGGATGGCGCATGAAATTAAAACTTACATCTAAATCTTTGCTGACTCTATTTACTTCCTTATTTTCTGTCTCCTGTCTTTTCATCACACTTAACAATACCTTTGGTCTGGAACCTTATTTTGAAAAACGGACAGAAAAAGAGGATCCCACTTACAAGTTTCGTTTGCCGGGTATTGTTAGTTCTTATGTCAACCGACTGTATGTAGATCCCGAACGTATCAAAACAGTAGAAATGCTCAAAGAGGCGCTTTCATGGGAAGAAAGAGTTATTCCTGAGGTGCTAACCGACTTTACAGAGAACTCTAACATCCAAACGGTAACTGTGGATGATGTCTCAAAAACTTACGATGTATCCAAAATCCGCCGTTCTAAGGATATGATCGAGATTCTCCAAGACGCCCTTACCTTCATTAATACCAATCGTCAAACTAACGAAAACCTCACTGCCAGTGATATTGAGTATACTGCAATCAATGGCATGCTCACGCAATTGGATCCACATTCCATTATATTGCCACCAAAGGAGTTTACCGAATTCAGGATTGGCACTACTGGCAAATTTGGAGGACTCGGTATGGTTGTGGGTTTAAGAGACGGTGTTTTAACCGTAATCTCACCGATTGACGGCACCCCGGCAGCGAGGGCTGGAATAAAGGCAGGGGACAAGGTTATGGAAATTGATGGAGAATCAACTGCCAACTTGAACCTTACAGAATCCGTAGGGAAATTACGTGGAGATCCCGGAACGACGGTTACACTTTTAGTTATGACGGAAAAGGCATCGCAATCAAAGTTGGTTACCTTAAAACGAGAAGTTATTGCTATACCCACCGTTGAATCTGCATCTCTGGATAATGGATTGGGTTATTTAAAAATAAGAAACTTTCAGGACGATACAACCCAATGCCTCACCGAGCACTTGAAACGTCTGAAAACATCCAATAATAATAAAATAAAGGGATTAATTCTTGACCTGAGAGGAAATTCTGGCGGACTGTTAGATCAAGCCATAGAAGTTGCAGATAAATTCCTCGACAAAGGAACCATAGTTGTCACCGTTGGTCCCAGCGGACACCCAAAAGAATCACAAGAAGCCAGAAAGACAGATACAGATGAAGACGTTTATCCTATTGTAGTGCTGGTTGATGCTGGGAGTGCATCTGGTGCAGAAATTGTCGCCGGAGCGCTTAAAGAAAATAATCGGGCAGTAATTGTAGGAGATCGAAGTTTTGGCAAAGGCTCTGTACAACAACTAATTGAACTTATGGATGGGTCGGCACTAAAATTGACAATTGCCAAATATCTCACCCCATTACTCACAGATATACAGTCGGTCGGCATTACGCCTGATATCAAGCTTATTCCTGCAACTGTTTCAAAAGACAACGTCAATCTATTCCGCGGTATCGTTGCCCTTCGCGAAGAAGATCTCAAACAGCATCTTGACGAACATCCTAAAGGAGAAACCTCTTACGCCACTCTAAAGTATTTTCTAGAAACCAAGGAAAAAAAGGATATATCTGAAGAAGAACCGGAAGATGCTGAGGATCCATATAAACTGCCAGATTTCAACACAGATTTTCATGTACTCTTTGCCAAGAAATTACTTTCTAACGCTACTACATGGCTGAGAGACGACATGTTAAAAGAGTCTTTGCCCGTTGTGGAAGAAACAGCACTTTTAGAGGAAAGGAAGATTGGTCAGGCGCTCCAAAAATTAGATATTGACTGGTCTACAGGCACTAGCACTGGAACGACAAAAACAACCATTTCTTTTTCCACAAATCCTGCAAACGGAAAGGTTACGGCTGGTGAAAAAATTATCCTTACCTTAAATGTGTCAAATATTGGTGAAATCCCTCTTTATCAACTGTGTGGTATTTCATCGAGTAAGAACGGGATCTTGGATAAGCTTGAATTTGTTTTGGGAAAAATAGACAACGGGGCAACAAAATCATATTCAACAACTATAGAAATTCCTAAAAATTCTCTGGATAGAGAAGACGAGGTTGTAATTAAGTTTGAAGAGTTGAATCACAACAACCCTCATGACGTCAAACTCAATATCATTACAGAGGCATTACCACGTCCGCTTTTCGCTTACTCCTACCAGATTCTGGATAACGCAAAAAATTCTTCAAAGAACAACGGAGACGGCGTAATACAGCCCGGAGAAGATGTTGACCTGCTAGTATTGGTAAAAAACGTTGGCGAAGGCCCTGTCGAAAAAAATGTAGTTACCTTAAAAAGTTCGAACACTAAAGAAGTTTTTATAAAAAATGGCAGGATAGAAATTGGTGCATTAAACCCCGGAGAAATGAAAGAGGCCAGGCTGTCTTTTTTCGTTAAAGAAACTATGCCGTCTGATAAATTAAATATGGATATAACAATTTCCGAGCCAGTCTTTGGAACATTCTTATCTAATAAACTTAGTTTTCCTGTAACTTCCAATAAACCCAAAATAACACCTATTTCTGGCATTTTAAAGACAGGCAGGAATCGCACCCCACTTTATGGTGGAATGTCTTTTGACTCACCTGTGTTATCCATAATGAAGGAAGGGACATTGTTGCTGTCCGACGCAAAAAGTCCAGATTGGTACCGCATAACACTGCCAGACAATCGTTACGGCTGGGCCTCGGCAAAAGATATTGTGGAATTGAATAGTACAGAGAATAAACCGAGTACCTTAGAACCTTTTATACAGCGAATACCGCCAACAGTTACATTAAGTAAATCCCTGTCGAATATACTATTTGGAAACGACCAATTACCGTTGGCTGCCGTTATAGAAGATGATACTTATGTCAAACACGCCTATGTCCTAGTCAACAATGATAAGGTTTACTTCAAATCCAATAAAGGCGCAACTATAAAAGAACAAACCCGACTCGAAATCAATACAAATCTTCCTCTAAAAGAAGGTCCTAACATAATAACGATAGTCGCACGCGATGAACAAGACATGATTGCCGTCAAGTCCTTTATTGCAACGAGGGGGATTACTGTGGCAAAGGGGTTGTAATTAAGGTTGTTTTTCGTCAGCGGTTTTTTTAACGGCTAAGGCAAGATACTTGTAGGGGCACAAAATTTTGCGCCCCTACGCTTGTAAGCTATTTTAACTTCTGGTAATATTCACTAAGCACTTTAGCCACCTCAGTCCTTGTAAATGTAGGCGGTGGCGCTTCTCCTGAACTCAGCATCCTTCGGACTTCTGTCCCGCTCAAAATGACATGATTGGACGAATCGTGAGGACACGTTTTATAAGAAGCCATACCATTGCAGGATTTACAGTAGAATGTATGATCGAAAAATAATGGTGTAATCCCTATTTCCTGCGGATCAAATTCATCAAAGATATAATGAGCATCAAACGTTCCGTAGTAATTCCCCACACCAGCATGGTCTCTGCCAACAATAAAATGCGTACAGCCGTAATTCTTTCTCACTATAGCATGAAAGATTGCTTCCCTCGGTCCTGCATACCGCATAGCAGCAGGAAAAACCGATAACATAGCCCTGTCTTTTGGATAATATTTTTCCAGGAGGATTTCATAACTCTTAATCCTTACATCGGCAGGAATATCATCACTTTTTGTCTCTCCTACCAGCGGATGTAAAAGAATTGCATCCACTATTTCAAGGGCGCATTTCTGGATATATTCGTGGGCACGATGCACAGGATTCCGTGTTTGGAATCCAACCACCCGCCTCCAACCTTTTTTCACAAACAATTCCCTTGTCTCTGCCGGGTCCAACCTGTATGCGGAGAAATCACTAGGCTTTGCCCTATTTATTACACTGACCTTGCCACCCAGAAGATAATCACCCATTTTGCAGACGTAATCTACACCGGGATGCTTTCTATCGTCGGTACCGTAGACCTCCAAAGATTCTTTTGGTTTGTCATGGTGATATATCTCTTCCAAGTGAAGGATCGCAACTACTTCATTAGCTTGATCCACAAGGGCAACATCCTTGCCGGGCTTAAGGCCTTCAATCTCTTCTTTTGTAGCAGAAATAACAATCGGGATTGACCACGGCAACCCGTTAGACAGCCGCATATTATCAACTACGTTATCATAATCCGTTTTGCACATAAACCCTTCAATGGGACTCATTGCCCCAACTGCTATCATGTCGAGGTCGGACATTTCGCGTGAATTAAGCTGGATTTTCTTCATATCATAATGTGCAGCTTTGTCCTGTAATATTTCCCGCTCTTCCAAGGAGACTATCCTGTTTATAAGTTTATCCCCATGTGGAGCAATATTTTTAACCATTTCTTATTTATCTCCTTTCAAACGCTTTGCCTGAATAATAAACTCCTCTTGATGCTTATCAGCATCCCAAACACTCCAAATAGTTTTATCGGGTTTCAACCGTACTTTTAACGAAGCGCCATTACTGCAAACCTGGAAAGGCAACCTTAACTCAATCGCCTGTACAGGACATTCCTTTACACAGCAGGCACAGGTCCAACAAGCCGACTGATCGCGAATTGCCGCCTTTGTATTTTCCTTACGATAGCACAAGTCCCCCGGACAAATGCGTTCACACCGCGCCTCTGCCAATCCTTTGCAACCATTGCAAATATTTTCATCAATAAAAATACTCATTTGCACAAAGGCCTTTCTACCATTATTATTTCATCCGCCTCTGGATTATAAACAGAATTAACAAAAACACTCCAGCGGTCATCATTCTTCTCAGGATAATCTAACCTCGTCTGGTAACATGACCATCGTGTTTCTCTACGATAAATCAGATGTTCTACCAATACCCTTGCAACATCAATCCTATCAATGCATTCTAATGCCTCAACCAAGTTATAATTATTCACGGCTGACATATCCTTTATATGTTCTTTCAGGCTTTTTAATAATCGTCTTGCTTCCAAAAGCCTTTCCTCATGAAGCGCATAATTCGCGGAAATACCGCCAGCATATTCATCCATTATCTTCTGAAGCCGTTCCCTCATCTCCAGGGGTGAAATGCCCGACTTTTTATTTAAAGGAGACAAAACCCTGCCTTTTTCTATTTGAATCACCCTGTCGTCTATATTCACCAAAGAAATGCCCTTTATATCCTCCATGGCTGTTATTGCCGCAATACGGGCCTCGACCCAACTTCCGCTTACATACTTCTTTGGCGCTCCCCCTGCCACTTCGCCTGCGGCATAAAGACCTTTTATCGTTGTTCTTCTTTCCTTATCAATCCAATATCCCGCCTGGCAATGTCCACCTACAACAAAAGGTTCTGTTCCCTGTATTTCCACTGGCTTGTTTCGGGGATTCATTCCTTTGCTCGCCCATAAAAGAATAATCTGAGGATTCATATTTAAAAAATCCTCTTTTAATTTTCTCTCGTTTGCCTCACTCAATGTTGTCGTATCTAAATAGCATGGACCACGGCCTGCTTTCGTTTCTTCTATTGTGGCTAAAAGTCTGTGTTGGGTAAAACATTTGATTCCACCGAGGTGTTTATAATAGCGTTCCAGATAATCCTCTCCTCGCGCATTAATCTGTTTTGAATGCGCTCCTACGGCAATTGTACCCGTGGGCGCATGCACATCCTTTACGCGTAATGCGATAAATCTATTTTCAAAACTGGTCATCTCCGCTCCAATACGTATCCCCATCGCATACCCCGTTCCAACATTCCACGGGCAGTACCACATCAGATATCGCGCCCCGCCAGTATTGCTGGGTTTATATATTCCAGAAGCTCCACCTGTAGCCACAATAACAGCCTTTGCCCTGACAACATAAAATGTGCTATTTCTAACACCATATCCAAATGCCCCGCAAACACGCTTACCATTGTAAATAAAGTTTGTAGCTACAACACGATTTAATACCTGAGCAGGCGTCTTTTCTACAGCTTCTGCAAGGATAGGTTTTAGCCGCTCACCAAAAATATGGATACTGCGCTTACCACGCTCTTTATAAGTACCGTCTTCATTTTTATCAATAGGGAGTCCCATCTCCTCCACGTCCTTGACTGCATCATTAAGTCCTTGCGCAATACTATAAACAAGGTCTTTTCTTATAACACCCATAAATTGTTTCTCGACATACGACACATACGATTCTGGTGTCTGTCCCGAATGTATGTAAGCATTGATGGCATTCAAACCCATAGCAAGGCAACCACTGCGTTCAATATGTGCCTTTTCCATAATTACTACCTTACAATTAGGAGATTTTTTGTAAATCTCCACAGCAGCAAAACACCCTGCCGCCCCGCCACCAATAATCAGTATGTCAGTATCTATATTTATAATGCCCATGTTTTTCACTAAGAAATATTTAAATTCACAATCATTTATAATGCAATTGAATTAGTTTGGAATTATAAGCCACAATTCACAAGCATAAGCTCATCGTAGTTGAGCGCTTTAATATTAAAACGAGTGCTAAATATTACTTATATTTTGTTAATGTGTCAATTCTAAAACAACTCAACTTGATATGGTCTAGGGGCAGGATATGATTAAGAGAAACGTATAATCTTCCTTTAGTTTGCGTTTAGAAAAGGAGAACTAAAGAAAGACTATACTAAGAACGCTATGTTTTGCTTAATTTGCATCAAAAAGGCATTAATCCGTCTCTGCACATAAATCGGAATTTATATAAATTCATTTTTACCTTAGATTTCCCTCATCTTTGTAAGCATTTCTTTGTCATTCAATAAACCTATAGCAATCACAGCAATCATAGGATCAAACTGCGTTCCTGAGCATCGTTCCAATTGTATTGTTGTGTTTTCTACGCTTAAAGCTTTTCGATATGCCCTGTCAGACAGCATGGCATCAACAGCATCGGCAACCCCCAGTATTCTTGCCCCCAACGGTATATCATCACTGCTTAAACCATCTGGGTATCCTTTGCCGTCGTAACGTTCCTGATGGAACCCTGCAATAGGCGTAAAATCCCTAAATGCCTCGATCGCATCCAGTATCTCCATTGTGATGATCACGTGTCTTTTCAGTATCTCCAATTCACGATTGGAAAGCTGACCGTTCTTATCTAATATCTCGTTCGGCACATACACCTTTCCAATATCATGTAAATGGGCAGCATATACAATCTGCTCAATTTCTGCTTGCGGTAATTCCATTGACAGGGCAATCTTTTCGCTAAAAAAAGCTACCCGTTCTGAGTGCCTCCTCGTATATTGATGTTTGGCGTCTATAACCTCAGCAAAGGTATCCAGGATAACTTTCATATGGTTTTTCATTATCGTTTCAGACGTTATCCAGTGCGGTTCAACCGTCGGTAATATTTCAGAAAAAATCCGATGCAAATCAACGTCATTTGAAATTCTCGTGCAAAATGCCCCTGCATCCTTATTTTTTAAGTCCAATACGGCATTCCATAAAGACGGATTAAACTCCCGTCCCTTATGCAATCTCAGATAATTGTAAATCTCTGTGCACGGACGCTCTTTGTAACCCCTCAATTTTATGTCTATCGTATCTGCAATTCGTATCAACTGCGCACCAATGGAAATATCTTCACCCTTTTTCCCGTTAGGATAACCGCTTCCGTCATACCACTCATGATGGTCTCCTAAATAATCCAGCATCTCTTTTGGAACATTTAACTTGGATATAATATTTGAACTAACTGTGGGGTGTTTAAAAACACAGGAAACACGTTTTTGTTCCTCCATAGATGGAAACATCATAGGATGCTCCCCAAAGACGACGGCGCCCACGTCATGGAGCAGACTTGCATAGAATATAATGTCTTTCTTTTCGGGTATAACGATCTCTGCAAGGGTAGTAGCGATTACTGCAACGCGTCTGCAGTGCAAGAGATTCTGCTCGCCAAACTGGTCTATAATGAGTGACAACGCCGATATAGTCTGGTCAAATTGTGCTTTTAACTTCTTGTCCTTCATAATTTCCCCCTATTGAATTCTCATCATGTCGCCAAAACCCAAGTAAAACACCCAGAAAACTTTACCATTACAAAATTTATAACAACTAAACAAACAATTTGCAAATAGAAAAGGATTTGACTTGTT
>JAHFOX010000009.1 GCA_023261445.1 Planctomycetota bacterium | reverse complement strand
AAAAACGTAAAGCCAATAAACTTGTAGGGATTTTCACAACAAGTTTATACGGCAACAGTTCACAATACAATAGGATTAAATACAACAACGAACTGCTTTACCAACCAATCGGACAGACAAAGGGCTTTGGAACTTTGCATTTAAGTGAGCAGACAATACAACTGATGATTAACTTTCTCAAATTAAAAGGTGTTGAAGTCGGACACAAGTTTGGTGATGGACCAAGTTGGGTAATGCGTGTTATTCGTAGTGCGGGCGACTTGTTAGGTTTTGACTCCAATTTTCTTTTAAAACACTCTTTCAAACGGAATGTTTATTTCATTCCATTATCAAAGGATTTTAAGAAGTTTTTGAACGGAGAAACGAAGCAGCCGATTTTTACAAACTATTCAAAGAAAGAATTGGTCAACTATTGGAAACAACGCTGGCTTAAAAACAGAAAGAAAAATATTGACGCGATTACAAATGTTCTTGGCTTTACGCCAAGCGACTTCGTGATTTAGCCCTGTGGGAAGATTTTGCATCGTTGTTTTTTTTTCGTATTAAGGAAAAAGAGGGACACATTCCTATTATCAGTCATGAGGAAGGGTAACCGCAAGGATTATACCGGGCAAGAAAGGAACCATGTCTTTAAAGTCAGTTTAATCACAAAACATAGAATTCAAATCCAACTGGCGGGACGAATATCTTAGGGCTATTTGTGCCTTTGCAAATGCTGACGGCGGAAAATTGATAATCGGCATTGATGATAAAGGCAAACCAATCGGCGTGGGAAATGCCAGAAAACTTCTTGAAGATGTGCCGAATAAAATAAAAGATATTCTCGGCATAATCCCCAAGGGCATTAGTGAGTGAAAGCAAGAAAGGCAAAGACACTCTTATCATAGAAGTTAAGCCTTCCTATGCTCCAATCTCCTATTACGGGAGATATTTTGTAAGAAACGGGAGCACTATACAGGAGCTAAATGGCAAAGAACTGACAAAGTTTTTAATATCAAAATCAGACAGGGATTGGGATGAGTATGCAGAAGAAAAAAGTTCAATGGATGATATTGATATTAAGACGGTTGAGAGATTTAACGGATTTAGTTAGCAAGGATATGCTCGAACAGGTGGGTATTTCTGGTAAAGGCACAAATTATATAGTTAATATGCCACAAAGACGCCGGTTAAATCCCCAAAATATGAGAGGCTTTTATTTATACAAATTTAACAGACACCGTCTGTTAAATCTTCGGAAAAGCGCAAATTTCAAACAGTGTCCGGAAAATTCATTAATTTGGCAAACACTGCCTGCCGAATCTGTTAAGAATCCAAGACGCAGTCTCATATTTTAGAGGGCTAGTAATGATTTATAAAAACTATTATCAGGGTTGTTTAAGTAGATTTTGTTAGTTATCTGTGCGGTTCGATAATGACCTTGATTGATTCCTTTGCCTCTGTAACCAGTTTGAAACCTAAAGCCGCTTCGGCAATCCCCAACCTGTGGGTAATCAAGTCACGTACTTTTACCCTGCCAGCCCTGATCAATTCAATGGCTGCTGCCGTGTCGTCCGGCGGACCTGCATAAGACATGACAATAGAATTACAATTGCGCCAGAGGTCCCAGAGATTAACAGTCGTTGTTACGCCGGGCTCAGTTGGGGCAAAGAAAAGGACAGTTCCGCCTCTCTCCACTGAATTTAACGCCTGTTGTATGGCTGAAGGCGCACCGGTACACACGATAACCATGTCTGCCAAAGATCCATTATTATTTTCTCTTATATAAGCAGGGACATTTTCTTTGGCATGGATTACAACGTCTGCCCCAATTTTTTTAGCCGATTTTAGACGGTATTCGGTAATATCAACCGCAAATATTCGTCCAGCGCCTAATGCACGTGCTAGTTGGATGTGAAGCAATCCAGAAATGCCGCTGCCAATAACAAGCACGCTTTGTCCCGGACGCAGGACAGCCTTCCTTTGTCCAAGAAGGGTACAGGCTAGTGGTTCAGCGAAAGTTCCCTCTTCATAAGAGACTTCGTCTGGCAGTATAAATGTACCGCGGTCAACATTGATTTGAGGGATGCGGATGTATTCAGAAAAACCACCGGGATAGAAATTCGTGGTGCGCAGTGTTTCACATACCGAATAATGGCCATTCAGGCAGTAATGACAGGTATTGCAGGGGACATGATGTGCAACAGTAACCCGGTCGCCAACCTTGAAGCGTTTAACTCCTTCGCCAATAGCTACAACCTCGCCAGCGATTTCATGTCCGAGCACTAAAGGCGCTTTTTTAATGCGATACCATTCCATTACATCGCTTCCACAGATGCCGCTTGCCATCACCTTTACAAGCAACTCTCCAGCACCAATTTTAGGGGTTTGCATCTCTTCGATTCGTACGTCTCTGTTGTTGTAGTACATTGCCACGCGCATAGTATTTTTCATAATTAAATGTATAGGAATCCCAAAACACCCTCGTTGTCATTCCCATGAAGCTTGTCCCCGAAGGTAATAATCGGGGAATGGGAATCCATGAGAAAAATGACAGAAAAAGGCAAAGTCGTTTTATTTTGCATTGCAAAACAAGACCTAATTTAATCTATTTTTTCTTTTCATTCTTCACAGCGTTAAACAGGTCATTAGCCTGTTTTGCCGTTGCATTTTCATGGATGATGGCACGCAATGCCTTAATCATGGCTACAGGATGTTCGTTTTGCCATATATTCCTTCCAAGGTTTACGCCAATAGCGCCCTTTTGCATTCCGTCATGAACAAACTCAAATACCTCAAGGTCTGAATTTGTCTTTGGACCTCCTGCCATAACAACCGGTACGGGGCAACCGCCCGTAACTTTGTCAAAATTTTCACACCAGTACGTTTTTACTACCCGAGCGCCTAGTTCGGCTGCAATGCGGCAGCATAACCCAAGGTAACGGGCGTCCCGCTTTTCCAGTTCTCTCCCCACAGCCGTAACGGCCATTACGGGTATACCATACCTTTCTGCCTCATCAACCAGCTTTCCAAGGTTTAACAGGGTTTGTTTTTCATAATCGCTGCCTATGAAAACGGACATGCCTATTGCAGAGGCATTCACCCGAATAACTTCTTCGATAGAAGTTGTGATACCCTCATTAGCCAGGTCTTTTCCCACCATGCTTGTGCCTCCGGAAACTCTGAGAATAATTGGTTTGCTGTTCACCGGGTTTATGCACGATCTTAACACCCCACGGGTGCAAAAGAGTGCGTCAGCGTAATCAATAATTGGTTTAATCGTTTCGCCTGGCTTTTCAAGTTTTGAAGTCGGCCCTTGAAAGTATCCATGATCTATAGGCAGAAACATGCAACGGCCATTCGGCTTAATGAGTTGTGATAAGCGATTCTTTATTCCCCAATCCACAGTTTCATTCCTCCTTATTAAAATGTTAAAATTTATTAAGACTTATCGGGTCTGACAATTAAATAACCTTTGTTTATTAACCAATGATGAAATTGATATGTGGTATATTTGCATTTATTCTTACAAATATCCCTTGTTTTTTCATATTCTGCAGAGCCTTCCTTTTGAGCGTTCAAATCCAATTGCACTGAACATTTCACATCATTGCAAAATTCTCTTCTTTTATAATCTACATATCCTTTGATTGACATAGTCTTATTCCTTATATAAACCAGAAAACCGGTTAAACGCTATCTTTTCTCCGCACCTATTGTAAAGCGGTAAAGAAATTGAGAAGCTGTGAAGTTGTGAAGATGAAGACTTATTATCCCCGTAGTTTCTCAACCGCCCAGCATCCCAACTTCTGTTATTTATATTCCGTCTCCGTCCTTATAATTTTTCATAAATACAGTCATTATTTCTGATTCTGTCTCAGAAACGTAATCGTCGGCTTCTTTGCAAATATTTAAATTATCTTCTAGTTTTATAATGCGTTGCTTGAGTTTGCGGTTTTCTTTTAGAACAATTCTTAAGGCGTCGGCAATAGGGTCTGGCAATTGTCCATGGTCAAGCATCACATCGTATTCCTTCTTTTTGTGTTGTTCGATAATTCTGCCCGGCACTCCGACCACGGTTGCGTGCGGCGGCACGTCCTTTACCACAACAGAGCCAGAACCGATACGCACATGATCGCCTATGGTTATGTTGCCTAATATACAGGCATTTGATCCCACTATAACCTTTTTGCCTAAAGTTGGGTGTCTCTTCGTCTTTTCCATAGTGGTGCCACCGAGAACAACTCCTTTGTAAAGAAGGCAACCATCCCCAATCACAGCAGTTTCACCTATTACTACCCCCATCCCGTGGTCTATAAATACGCCGCGTCCTATTTCAGCCGCGGGGTGTATTTCAATACCTGTTAAAAAACGGTTAGTGTGAGAAATGAAACGAGCCAATACGTTCCATCTTTTTCTCCAAAGGTAATGAGATAACCGATGCAGCCACAATGCATGCACGCCTGGATAGCATAAGATTACTTCAAGTTTGTTTCTTGCTGCAGGGTCATTTTGAAAGGCGGCATTAATGTCTTCTTTTATGCGTTCAAACATTAAAGTTCCTTGAATAGAACGGTAGAGAGATACCTTTCTCCAGTATCAGGAAGCACGACGACAATTAGTTTTCCTTTATTCTCAGGCCTTGCGGCGACCTGTAATGCAACATAGGCGGCAGCTCCCGAGGAAATACCTACCAGAATTCCTTCCTCGCGGGCAAGTTGACGGGCTACCGCAAATGCCTGTTCATTTTTAACTGTAATAATTTCATCAACCACCTTCATATTGAGGACGTCGGGTATAAATCCTGCGCCGATCCCCTGTATTTTATGTGGTCCTGGCTTTCCACCAGAAAGCACAGGTGAATCGGCAGGTTCCACGGCAATTACTTTCAGCGAAGGTTTGCGTTTCTTAATAACCTCGCCAACACCGGTAATCGTTCCGCCCGTACCTACTCCCCCCACGAAAATATCAATTTTACCATTGGTATCGTTCCATACTTCTTCAGCCGTTGTCTTACGGTGTATTTCTGGATTTGCTGGATTTTTGAATTGTTGAGGCATAAATGAGTTGGGAGTATTTTTTACCAGTTCTTCTGCTCTATTAACTGCGCCCTTCATACCTTCAGACCCTGGTGTCAATACTATTTCTGCGCCAAATGCCTTCAAAAGTTCCCGTCGTTCTATGCTCATAGTGTCAGGCATAGTTAGAATCAACTTATATCCTTTTGCGGCGGCAACAAATGCCAAAGCAATACCTGTGTTGCCCGATGTGGGTTCTATAATAATAGTATCTTTCTTAATAAACCCAGCCTTTTCAGCCGCTTCAATCATAGCAATTCCAATACGATCTTTCACACTTGCCATTGGATTAAAGGATTCCAGCTTTGCGACCACTGTTGCCCCCAGACCTTTAGCAATATTATTTAATCTAACTAATGGTGTATTGCCAATCGTTTTGGTGATATCGTCGTATATTTTTGCCATATTTTCCTCGTAAATGAATTCTAATATAAAAATAAGTATTTCTATAAATATACAAAGTGTATCATATTATCATAGTTAAAAGCCAATTCTCAAGAAATTTTTACAGACTCAATTTCCCTTGACAAAAAAGATTTTGTATATACTATCTATTATTTCGATATTTTAGCATATTCTAAAACCATTGATGTATAGCAAAACATATTAGGATTGCTTCTGTAAAAGTTTGATGTGGGTTCAGTCGGATAACCCCTTATGAGTACAATTGAGGTTTGAACCTTGAATTACATAGTGTTCTTTTGCGTTGAATAATATAAATAGAAGTTTGTACCAAAGGCTGTCTATTAAAGATTACAGAAATATTTCAAACTGTTAATAGTTTTCTGAAACTTATATCATAATAAAGGTGTTACTATGAATTATAAAATAGACGAATTTGCAAAGCAGGTTGGTGGTTCGTTGAGACTCACATCCCTTATAATAAGTCGGGCTAGACAGATCGTAAGGAAGGCGCCCATATTTGTTGAAACCAAGATAGACGATCCTGTCCAAATTGCCTTTTTGGAACTAATGCAGAAGAAAATTAAACTGGGCGATGGAAATGTACCAACACAAGTTCTAGAATCTAAAAAGGCAGAGAAGCAATTATAGAGTGCAGATAAGTTATAGCGCAAAGAACCAAAATAAAATAACGATCTTAATTTTCCTCTATACACTTTAAAGATAATGGGGAATTTGAAGTTTTATAAAATACTTAAGAAAATGGGTTTTTACAGGGAGAGGTAATAAAGGGAGAAATATTTGATATGATTAAAGTTGAGCATTTGGCAAAGCGATATGCTGATGTGTATGCAGTAAATGATATTTCATTTGAAGTCCGACAAGGGGAAATTTTAGGTTTGTTGGGACCTAATGGGGCAGGGAAAACCACTACCATGCGTATCTTGACTTGCTATATGCCTGCTACTTCTGGAATAGCGACCGTTGCCGGGTTTGATGTTTTTCGTGATTCAATTAGTGTGCGTAAGCAAATAGGATATTTACCCGAGAATGTGCCTTTATACCCAGAGATGCGGGTAAAAGAATATCTTAATTTCCGCGCAAAATTGAAAGGGGTGCCTAATCGTGAACGCAAGACGAAGATAGACGAATGTATCGAAAAATGCAGGATTAAAGAAGTGCAAAACCAGATCGTTGGTACACTTTCAAAGGGATATCGCCAGAGGGTAGGTTTGGCGGATACCCTTGTTCACGACCCCAAGATATTGATTCTTGATGAGCCTACAATTGGGCTTGATCCAAATCAGATACGACAGGTCAGGCAACTGATAAAAGAACTCGGGGAAAAACACACAATTCTACTGTCAACTCACATTCTTCCCGAAGTCGAAATGCTTTGCGGCAGAGTAATTATTGTTAATAAAGGTAAAATAGTTGCTATGGACACCCCTTCTAATTTGGCGTCACAGCTTAAAAGTGGGAGTAGTATTGTATTAGAAGTGCGTGGTAACGGAGAAAAAATAAAGAATGTCCTGTCAAGCATGACGGGTGTAAAAAAGGTTGCGTGGCACGACATGGGTGAAATTAGCAATTATACAGTAGATGCTGAAAAAGGCATGGATATAAGGGAAGAAGTTTTTTCAAATATTGTAAAGAATAACGGAATTATCCGGGAAATGCGACAAGCCACAGTTACATTAGAGGAGATATTTCATCAAATTACCACACAAGAACAGGAGGTAACGACATAAATGACAAGTACAGGTACAATATTCCAAAGAGAAATTAATGCTTACTTCCTATCACCAGTTGCATACGTTGTTATTGCAGTATTCGTAGTTTTTTCTGGGTATTTCTTTTCTGTTATGCTTGGTTTAACACAGGAAACCACGTTACGATACAGTCTTGCCTATACACAATTTATTTTGTCCATTCTAACCCCTGTTATTACCATGAGATTATTTGCTGAAGAAAATAAAACAGGGACTATTGAACCGCTAATGACAGCGCCTATTACAGATTTTGAAGTAGTTTTTGGAAAATTTTTATCAGCATGGGCGCTTTATAATATTATGATTGCTCCAACAGCTTTTTATATTATTTTTCTGGCATGGGTGGGTTCTCCTGATTATGGTGCGATTATTGCCAGTTATATTGGATTGATTTTGATGGGAGGACTTTTCGTAGCCATTGGGATACTAGTTTCTGCTATTACTAAAAATCAGATTATAGCAGCCGTAATTGGCATTGTTGCACTGCTCATACTGTTGGTGATAGGTTTGGCTAGTGTTGGGAGTGAGGGATGGTTTTATAATTGTTTGCGATATATTGGCACTTATGACCACTGGGACACGTTTACGAAAGGGTTAATAGATACAAGGGACGTTGTTTACTATGTTAGTTTTACCGCTTTGCTTATTTTTATAGTGGTGCGTATTGTTGAGAGCAGGAGATGGAGATGAACACTTTGAACGACAAAAAGAACGATTGGTTTGATCAGTTTAGTGGGTATATTATACTAGCAGGTATTATTGCTGTTATAGCAGGCTTTGGTGTATCAAGAATATTTAATTCATGGGGGTTGGCTTCTTTTATACCTATGGGTCTTGGCGGTGGCATTATAATTGGATTTAGCATAGCCAAGGCTATTAGAAATAAATGGTTCTCATCGGAGGCATCTAAGAGGAAAGCGCTTGTAGGTACAAACGTTGCCATAATGTCGGTTTTTGCTGCAGGTATCTTTGCGATTGTTGGGTTTCTGAATAATAGACATTATGAGCGTTTTGATCTTACTATCACCGGCAAATACTCCCTTTCCCAAAAAACCAAAAATGTATTAAAGAATCTAGACAAGCCAGTTGTTATTACAACACTCTTTAATCCGGGTGAGATGTTTTATGAACAAATCGTGGATATCTTGAAGGAATATGCATATCATTCGGATAAGATCAAGATAGATAGTATTGACCCATTAAGAAATCGCACAAAGGTTGAGGAATTAGCCAGCCGCCTCAAACTTGATGATCTTCAATTAAATACGGTTGTGTTTGAATGTGGTGAGCATAGCAAACATGTACAGCAGAATGAAGTTATAGAAAAACAATATCCATTTAAGTTTAAAGGAGAAGAGTCTTTTACAGAAGCCGTTCTCAATGTTACTCAGGAAAAACAAACGGCTATATACTTTGTCACAGGACACGGTGAACGTCAGTTCGAAGATTACGACCGGGGAGGAATCTCTGGAATTACCAATGCCTTAAAGCGTGATAACTGTCGGGTGGCTCCGCTCGATATTTTGACTGCAAAAAAAATTCCTGATAGTTGCGATGTGCTGATTGTTGCAGGACCAACAAAGGCATATCTTACAGAAGAATTAAATATTATTCGTAATTATCTTGAGGGCAAGGGTAAACTTTTACTTATGCTGGAGCCGGCGGCTAGTCCTAATAGTCCTACGGGGTTCAAGACACTTTTGGCAGAATACGGTATAGTTGTCCGCGATGATGTTGTTGTTTATAACAAGGCTAATTTACCTCTCTTTGGAATACAAACCGTTGCTGAAATTTACGTTGGTAAGGATGAATATGCAGCAGACAATGTAATTACCGATGGCTTAAAGAATGTTAATACAATTCTTTTTGGTGCGTGTTCAGTTTCTTCGTCGCCTCCTAACGATCAAATGCCTTATCAGGCAACAACTCTAATAAATGCACCTGAGGGGGCCTGGGGAGAAACTGATCTTGCAAATTTACGTCAGAAAAAACCCGAACTCAATGTAGATGTTGATTTACAGGGCCCTGTTTCTTTGGCGGTAGTTTCTCAGGTAAAAGAACTGCCTAAGTCCGTTACACAATCGCATCCAACTATGGCTGATGACCCAAAGGCTAAACCTCAAGGTGCTCGCTTGGTTGTATTCGGAGATGTGAATTTTGTAACTAATGAATATATTGAAAACCCAGGGAACGTTGACCTGTTTCGTAATTCTGTCAACTGGCTGGCAAAAAAGGAAACACAGTTGGGTATTTCTGCTAAACCACCTGATTTCCGTAAAGCGACAATTAGTCCCATTCAAATGAAAGTTATATTCTGGATTTCAATTGCTGGTATTCCAGTGATACCAATTGTTATTGGCAGTATTGTGTGGTGGAAAAGGCGTCGTTAATTATTGATACGCCAACACAATAAAAATTATGCCTTTTTGATTTTGTCAGAGGACAGAAAGAGTTCAACGAAGAAGTTATGAAATTAGGAAGTTAAGAAGTTGGGAATTTCATTTTCTCAACTTCCCAACTTCACATCCTCCTAACTTCATTCCTTGCCCCCATTGTAGTAAAATTTCTTTTGGATTGCGGCACAGCCGTTTTATGATATTCTACGTCGGAGGAAAGAAGTAAGCCATGAAACTTAAAACAACTATTATCCTTTTAATTGTAGCAGCTATAGGCATTTCGTATGTCTTTCTTTATGAAAAAAAGCAACTACCCCAAGAAGAATGGGAGAGACTGCAAAAAAAGGTGATTCCTGCGTTTGAATCATCTATGATTAAAAAGATTGAATTAAATAATGAGAGCGGCAAGGTAGTCATTGAAAAGGCTGAGGATAATTTCTGGCATATCACTGAACCTCTAAAACTCCGCGCGGATAATTCAGAAGTAAACAGCATACTCTCTGAGTTTGAATTCATGAATAAGGTTGGTTCTTTTAAGAAAGATGGAGACAAACCATTTGACCTTAAAGATTACGGGCTGGATGTTCCGAAGGCAACCATTACAATGTTTACAGGGATTCCATCAAAACCGGATAAAATACAGGTGACGGGGCCTAAAGATAAATACATGGTATTTATGGGGCAAAAACTTGCTGCGGGTGATAATGTATACATCAAACTCGATACAAGCGATGAGGTCCTTGTTGTACCAGGTAGTCTCATCAATAAAGCCAATAAAAACATACTGGATTTAAGAAGTAAGTGGGTATTTACGTTTGACAAGGAGTCTGTGGACGGCTTGCAGGTTAAAACAAACGAATTTAATATTGTTTGTAACAAAAAAGGCAGTTTCTGGAGACTTGTTGAACCAATTAGTGATCTTGCAGATCTGGAAAAAGTCAAAGACATCGTTGGAAAACTCAAAAACCTGCAAATTGACCGTATGGATTTCATCACGGAAGAGACAAAGGATTTAGTAAAATACGGTCTGGATAATCCACGTTTTACAGTTACTATTAATGAAAAAGGTGCTGCCCAATCAGTAATATTCGGATACTCTCTGGATAACAAGGTCTATGTCAAACGTACAGATGAACCAACCATTTTTTTCCTTAAAGACAACATACTTGCAGATCTTAGCAAGAAGCCGAATGACTTGAGAGACAGAAAAGTAGTCAGGTTTGAATCTATCGGAACGTATGGTATAAACAAGTTAGAGGTCAAGACACAGTCTGATTTGATTGCTATCGAGAAATCTTTAGACCTCGATTGGAAGATTACAAAACCGATAAATATTTATGCGGATCAGGATACCGTTAAGAACTTCCTTGAGAAGATTAAAGTACTTGAAATAGAAGATTTCATTTCTGATAAACCAACAGATTTGTCCATTTATGGGTTAAAAGAACCCATTTTTGAGATTTCTGTTACAAAAGAAGAGGATAAGGAGTTAGCCAAGTTTTATGTCGGCAAGAAGACGCCTGAAGGTAACAAATGTTACGTAAAACGAGTTGGAGAGGAATCAGTGTACACCGTTCTTGCCGCTGAATTTTATGATAAAATTGAAGATGCACTCCTGTCATTCCGCGATAGACTCGTAAGTGATTTTAACAGAGACCTTGCAAAGAAGATAGTTATTGAAAAGCCAGACCGCACATTTGTGTGTGATATAACAAATAAAAAAGATGCTGAAGGCAGAGTTCAGTGGGAACTCTCCAAACCTATACAAACAGTAGCAAACACGGATGTGGTTAACGAAATTATATGGGACTTAGCATTTTTAAAAGCAGAAAGTTATGTTACAAAAGCGCCTAAAGACCTTACTGCTTTTGGACTGGACAATCCAGTAATTAAGGTGTCTATTACTTACGAAAAGGTTACAGAACAGCCACCCGAAGGAACTGACAAAAAGAAAGAAGAAAAATCAGACCCTGCAATGAAAGCCACAGAACCTCAGGGGAAGACAGTTGAAACGAGGACTCTATTAATCGGTAAGAGAGTTAAGGAAGGGGATAAAGCGAATTCTTATTGCATGTTTAGTGATAACGATCTGGTGTTCGAACTTCCATGGCCTAAGATTAGAAACTTTGACGCTGAACTTGCGCCGAACAAGGTACTTAATTTTGAAAGAACAAATGTATTAAATCTTAGTCTGAACTATGCTGACAGGGTCATACAATTAGAAAAAATAAACAATGTCTGGAATTGGAAGATAAAAAATCCCATGCTGAAAGATATACAGGGAAGAGAAGTAGATTATTTCATCCGCAGCCTTGACGAATTAAAAGGCAGCTATATTGAACAATATAAAGCGACTAACCTGACGCAGTTTTCTTTAGATAAGCCACAGCTTATCATTACAATTGGTTTGGAAGGCAGAGAAGTTGTGCTTTATATTGGCAAGAAAAAAGACACGCAAGATTATTATGTGAAAAATAAAGACTCAGATTATATTTATGTTGTTGATAATGAATTAATAGCTAAACTCATGAAAAAAGAAGAGGATTTTACTACTATTATTGCAGAGACTGCACCTGTAATGCCTGTAGGCCCGGCGAAAACCACAACCGGAGAAATGCCATTAGGTGCTAGTCCTCATGGAATGCCACCCAGCAGTTCTCCGCACGGGGGATTTCACTAAAAACAACAGACATTATGTTAATAGGAGAGAATAGGTGACGGGGGAAAAAGATTAGATAATGTATTTGAATTGTTTTCCCCGGGTTTGCATTTTTCTCCTTTTCACTTATTTGCATTTTCGATGGCTTATTCTGATTGGGTGATTTCAGATGAAAAAAACAATTATCCTTCCTTCACTTCTATTTACCTCTCTTGTTTGTATATTCTCTGCATGTGAAAGCGCCTCTGCCGTTGAATCTGATTCTAGTCGTAGAACACCCGTTGTTATAGCTGTTGAAAAGGTAGGCCCTGCCGTAGCTAATATAAGCACAGAAAGACTTATAAGCCAGCGACATGTTGATCCCTTTTTTGGTTCAAGAAGCGAACTGTTTGAACAATTTTTCAATGAATTTTTTGGACAAAGCCAAAAACAAATGGTCGAGAATCCATTAGGCTCAGGCGTTATTATTGATGAAGAAGGTTATATTGTCACTAATGAACACGTCGTAAGCCGTGCATCCAAAATTATAGTAAGACTATCTGACGGTAAAGCCTACGAGGCGACCATGATTAGCTCTGACCCAATTAGCGACATGGCTGTATTAAAGATAAACTCACCTACGCCACTTCCATACGTTAAGATGGGGACGTCGAGGGATATCATGATCGGAGAGACAGTTGTAGCATTAGGAAATCCTTTCGGGCTTGAGAACTCTGTTACAACTGGTGTCTTAAGCGCAAAGAACCGCACAATTACTTTTAACAGTGAATATGGTGAAATAAGGTACGACGGCATGATTCAAACAGATGCGCTAATCAATCCGGGAAACAGCGGTGGTCCACTTGTTAATATAGACGGTGAGCTTATTGGTATTAATGCTGCTATCGTAAATCAGGCGCAGGGCATTGGATTCGCTATTCCTGTAGATAAAGTAAGACAAACTCTTGTAAAGCTTTTTAATTTCAGAGAACTCAACAAGGTATGGTTTGGCGCACAGGTCGAAGAACAAGACGACGCTTCAAAGGGAATCAAGGTTACTTCGGTTGACCCTGATAGCCCTGCTTATAAGGCGCAAATCAAAGTGGGAGATTATATTATCAGAATAGACTCAAAAGACATTCTTGATATTCTTGATTTTGAAAAATACATACTCAAGAAAAATGCTGGAGAAAAACTGTACATAAATATTAATCGTAACGGACGTGAATTGAAGATGGATATTATACTCGAAAAGGCGCCACTTCCACCCATAGAAAAGCTTGCACTGGAGAAGTTAGGGCTTTATGTACAAGATTTAACTCCACAGCTTGCAAAGCAGCTAAATCTTTGGTGGGTCAAAGCTGGCGTATTAATTTCAGAGGTGCAGAAAAGTAGTCCGGCGGCAAGCGTTGGATTACAATCAGGTCATGTGATTGTGTATGTCGGTCAATATAGAATAAACAACGTTAAAGAGCTGGGCGCCTTACTAAAACTTATGCAAAAGGGAGACATCTGGGAATTGGGTATTGTTTGGGCTGACAAATACGGTGAACACCAGGGCTACGCCAGAATAAATGTCCGTTAACCGCAGTATGGTTGCATTCATATTTCACAAATCTGACGATATTACTTTTAAAATTTTAGTTCATGCGAATTTGTTATTAGTGAAACCACAAGGAGTGTATAGAAAATGAAAAAAAAGATGACATTCATTCTTTCGGTCGTAACGTTTGCAGTTTTTTTTACAGGCTATATATACGCCGACCCTCTGAAGCTTGATGTAAAAGAATATATGCTCAAAAATGGTCTTAAACTACTCATGTTGGAAAAACATGATGTTCCAATTGTATGCATTCGTATCAATTACAAGGTGGGGTCTGTTGATGAAAAGCCTGGAATTACAGGCGTATCGCATCTGTTTGAACACATGATGTTCAAAGGGACAAAGATGTTTGGAACCAGGGATTATAACGCTGAAAAACCTTTGCTTGATAAAGAAGACGAATTGGTTGTAAAAATAACTGCAGAAAAAAATAATGGAGATACTGCCGATAAGAAGAAGATAGCAACGCTTGAAACGGAATTGGAAGATGTCAGAAAAAAACTCAGGGACTCGGTAGTTAAAGACGAGGTCTTTTCTTTGTATCTGCGACATGGTGCATCCGGACTTAATGCTTCAACTAGCACAGATGGCACGTACTACTATTGTGACTTGCCGGAAAATAAGCTGGAATTGTGGGCATTCATAGAATCAGATAGGATGAAAAATCTTGTACTGAGGGAATTTTATTCAGAGCGGGATGTTGTCATGGAGGAGAGACGACTCAGAACAGAGAACAGTCCGTTTGGGGCATTGATTGAGCAGTTAAACGCGGTAACCTTTATTGCCCATCCATATCGTTGGCCCACTATTGGCTGGCGATCGGACGTACAAAATATTACTAAAGAAGAAACTGTAGAGTATTTTAAGAGATACTATGCTCCTAACAATGCAGTGATAGTTATGGTGGGAGATTTTAATCCTAATGATGCAATAAAATTGATAGAACAATACTTTAGTGATATTCCTAGCCAGCCAGCTCCTCCTAAGGTGAAGACTGTTGAGCCTGAACAGAAAGGAGAGCGGCGGGTAGAGATTGAATTTGAATCGAATCCGTACATAGCCATTTCATATCATATTCCAGAGATAGGGCACCCAGATATTTATGCCCTCGATGTGGTAAGTTCCCTTCTTTCTGAAGGACGGACATCAAGATTGTATAAATCTCTTATTGAGGGGAAGCGTGTTGCCGTTATGGCACATGCCTATGATGATATTGGTAAATATCCGAATACGTTTACTTTTATTGCAGCACCAAGGGCGCCGCATACCACTGCAGAAGTAGAATCTGCTGTCTACGAAGAAATCGAAAAACTGAAGAATTTGCCCATCTCTGATTGGGAACTGCAAAAAATCAAAAATCAATTGGAAGCAGATTTTATTCAAGACCTTAACTCAGCTTCAGGACTTGCTAGTGAAATTGGGCATTTCGAGGTTCTTTCTGACTGGCGATATATTAATACTTTTATGGACAAGCTGACACAGGTAACAGCAGCGGATGTAATGCAGGTAACGAAGAAATATCTCACAAAGAGCAATCGTACCGTTGCCATACTTGTTAACAAGGAAGATAATAATAATAAGACAAAAGAGACAAAGGAAAATAAAAAACCAGAAAAATCATAAGCAAATTATTGAAGTATAGGTATTTTCTGCATTTTTAGACTATAATTAAAAAATTGGAAACCTGGGAGATTTCAAAGTGAACAATAAATATTATTTTTTGCCCGCCGTATTTGTAGCGTACGTATTTTCAATTGTTTATTCCACGAATATCAACGCACAGCCTCAGGGGCATGAACATACTTTAAGCGAATCGGTGGGTAAGCCAGAGTCGGAAGGGGCAAAGATTGTCTCTGATTTTAAATTTAAGCCGCTTAATTTTGTCCCTCCCAAAGTAGATAGGGTTGTATTAGAAAATGGTATGATCTTATATTTATTGGAAGATCACGATTTGCCTATATTTAATATTACAGCACGTATTCGTACGGGCGAAATTTATGAGCCGGCAGAAAAGGCAGGATTGGCTAGTCTAACGGGATATGTAATGAGAAGCGGGGGCACTTTGTCTATGCCAGCAGACAAAATGAATGAAGAACTTGAATTTATGGCGGCATCTGTTGAAACCTCCATTGACCGTGAATCAGGCGGCGCAAGTTTATCCACTTTAAAGAAAGACATTGATAAAGGTTTGAAAATATTTGCTGATGTACTTATGAATCCTGCCTTTCCGGAGGACAAAATAAGTATGAGAAAAGACGAGGTTGTTGAAGCAATTAGGAGAGAAAACGATAATCCCTCGAATATTGCGCATAGGGAATTTCGTAAGATTATATATGATAGCAAACATCCATATAGTAGAAAGATTGAGGGAACATTAGAGTCAATCGAAAAGATTACGAGGGACGATATTGTTGCTTTTCACAAAAAATATTTCCATCCCAACAATGTTATCCTGGGTATATCTGGTGATTTTAATAAAGAAGAGATTATCAAGAAACTTAATACTGTATTTGCAGGGTGGGGAAAAGAGGATATCAAATTTCCTGAGGTGGCTAAGGTTGAAAACTGTTTTGAAAAATCAGTGAATTATGTGTACAAGGATATAAATCAGGCAAGCGTACTGATGGGACATCTGGGAATCAATCGGAAAAGTCCAGATTATTTTCCTGTTACGATAATGAATTTTGTTTTAGGTGGTGGAAGTTTTACGGCGCGTATTCCGGGCAGGATTCGTTCTGATGAGGGGCTTGCCTATTCTGCTTACAGCGCCTTTCAAACTTCGCGAGATATTGGTATGTTCTTTGTGTCATGTCAGACAAAATTAGAATCAACACACCGTGCTATCTCAATCGCATTGGAGGAACTTGATAAAATTCGCAAGATGTCAATTGATAAAGAAGAATTGGCGCAAGCTAAAGAAACCTTTATGAACCAGTTTGTCTTTCGGTTTACGACTAGCGCCAGTATAGTTGCGCAAAAGGTTGATATTGAATATGAAGAGTTGCCTTTAAATTATCTTGAAACATATTTGAGTAATGTACAAGCAGTTACCCGCGAGGACGTTCAGCGTGTTGCAAAAAAATATCTACATCCTGACGAGATAAAGATTCTGGTTGTTGGTAATAAGGAAAAGTTTGATAAACAACTTGATAGTTTCGGGAAAGTCAACGTTATAGAGTTGAAATAACGTAATGATTCAACGCGGGCGCAAAGAAAAAGACCAGAAGGTGAGAAACAGTGAGGCTGGGAAGTTGGGAAACTTAATCTCTTAACCTCTTAATTTCCAAACATCTTGGTTTAAGGGCAGTGAGTTGAATTGCTATAAGGATATTATGATGGAAGTTAAGATTATTAAAGTAGAAATGCCCGAAGGTGCCAATATAATTATTGGTCAAACCCATTTTATTAAAACGGCTGAGGATTTATATGAGGTCATGGTCAATGCTGTGCCCGGTATTAAATTTGGCATTGCTTTTTGTGAGGCGTCTGGGCCGTGTCTCGTTAGGACAGAAGGAAATGATAGCTATTTGAAAGAAATTGCTGTTAAAAATGCGCATAATATTGCGGCAGGACATTCATTCATAATTTTCATTAAAGAAGCGTTTCCTGTGAATGTGTTGAATGATATCAAGGCTTGTCCGGAGGTATGTTCGATTTTTTGCGCTACGGCGAATCCTGTGCAGGTTGTTGTGGCAGAAACAGAACAGGGAAGGGGTATACTTGGTGTTATTGATGGGTGTAGTCCAAAAGGTGTCGAGAACGAAAAGGACACCCAAAACCGTAAGCAATTTCTGCGTAAAATAGGGTACAAGTTGCAGTAATACAGTCCTTTGATATCCAGTAGGTAAAAATAGAAATATTTTTGATTTACAATTTAGGATTTAAAATTGCAGATCTTAAAATCGCAATTTCTTGTCAAATATAGTAGAAAGTATGTTTAACATATTTTCTCAATAATCCATCTTGAACTGGTTCCTGCTATCACTACTTTGTGCCTTCTTCTCAGCTTCTGCTGATGCCCTCTGTAAAAAGTCGCTTTTAAAGAGTAACGAGTATATCGTTGCGTGGGTACATGTCGGGTATGCCTCGCCTTTTTTGTTATTGATGTTACCTTTTATAGACATTCCTAAGTTAGATGCATATTTTTATATTGCAATACTCATTTTAGTTCCATTGGAAATTGTAGCGCTCATTTTATACATGAAGGCTATTAAATTATCTCCTCTGTCCGTAACCCTGCCGTTTTTAGCGTTAAGTCCTATCTTTATGATTTTTACCTCGAATCTCATTCTTGGAGAAAGGGTGGATAAATTCGGAATAATTGGTATATTGATTACTGCTATCGGAGCCTATTTGCTTAATATAAATACGGCAAAACATGGAATTTTAGAACCATTTAAAGCAATACGCAGGGAACGTGGTTCTATGTATATGATTATTGTTGCATTTATATATAGTATTACATCTAACTTTGGGAAGATGGCGATACTGCACTCCAGTCCATTATTCTTTGCATCAATTTATCTTCCCATTCTCTCTGCAGCTCTTTTTCCTGTTTTGATGTGGGAGAATCAAGGTAAGGTCAAGCAATTATTCTCCAATCTTACAATATTCAGTTTAATTGGGTTGTCTGTGGTTTTCGCTACAATTACACACTTTTTGGCTGTAAATCTTATAGAAGTTCCTTACGTCATTTCTGTAAAGCGTACGAGCCTCCTCTTTGGTATTATGTTTGGTGCTATCTGGTTTAAAGAAACAAACATCAGGGAACGATTAATTGGTGGTATCATCATGATTATTGGGGTAATTATTATTGCCTTATTTTAAATTGCAAGAGAATTCATATATAGGGCATGGATCAACACGGATTTCTTGGATTAAAAACTATTATCTGTGTATATATGTGAAAATCTGGGTCCGATTAATTTACGATTATGAATAGAATTATTGAATGCGTTCCGAATTTCAGCGAAGGCAGATATGCCCAAAAAATCGCTCAAATTGTCGGTGAAATTGAAAAGGTCAAAGACGTTAGATTGCTGAATGTAGAATCAGATGTGGATTATAACCGCACCGTTGTTACATTCGCTGGCAAGCCCGATGCAGTCAGGGATGCGGCGTTTTATGCCATCGAAATGGCTGCGGAGGTCATTGATATGTCACATCACAAAGGCGCACACCCACGTATTGGCGCTACCGACATCTGCCCGTTTGTTCCTGTATCAAACGTAACTATGGACGAGTGTGTTCAGATTGCACGCTCGCTGGGAAAGGAGGTTGGAGAATGGCTTGGTATTCCGGTTTATCTGTATGGTGAAGCTTCGATTACACCAGAACGTTGCATATTATCAGACATCAGAAAAGGAGAGTACGAAGGTTTGCCAGAAAAGTTGAAAGATAAAAAATGGTGTCCCGATTACGGTCCGGCGGAATTTAACGAATATATTAGGAGGACAGGCGCTACGGTGATTGGTGCGCGGGAATTTCTGATTGCATATAATGTAAATCTGGATACACAGGCTATCCAGATAGCCAATAAGATTTCGGGAATTGTAAGGACTTCCGGAATTGTCCAGATTAATGAAAAAGGCGAAAAGGCACGTATTCCTGGATTGTTAAAACATGTACAGGCGATGAGTGTTTATTTGAAGGAACATAATATAACGCAGGTCTCCATGAACCTACAGAACTATAAGGTTACCCCACCACACGTAGCCTTTGAGGAGGTGAAGAAGCAGTCTGGAAAATTTGGCGTACGTGTTACGGGAAGCGAGGTGGTAGGTCTCATCCCAAAAGATGCATTGCTGTCTGCTGGTAGATTTTATTCAAATGAACTATCAGACGAGAAGCTTATTGCCGCCGCTGTAAAGGGATTGGGCTTGAGCCAGTTAAACAAATTTATACCAGTGAAGAAGGTGATTGAATATCTGCTAGCGCTATAATAATGCTGCTAATTTAATGTTCAGGAATTTCAAATAAAAAAGCTGCTACCGAAAGCAGTTTGATTTAAAATCATTCTTCCAAAAACCATCGGTCTTGATTTTCGTCGTAAAAAAGCTTAAAAGTAAGCCCTTCATCTGTTTTTATATTGTATACCCTTCTTAACCCTTTACCATGAATTTCTTCACATGTTTGGCGCAGTATTTCTTTAATCTTATGTGTTTTTCCTTGGAAGATAAACCGGAGAGGCCTTTCATCCGCTTTGTATCCAGCGTATGTACTTACTTGAATATCATGGAATATCATAAGCTTTAATTATTAGACCAGTTGTTCAGTACGAAGTTCCTATAGTAAACGCTAAAAGAAAGTTGTCATTGCGAGGGCGATAGTCCCGAAGCATTTCTCAAATCCCCCTTAATCCCCATTTTCAAAGGGGGAATGGGGAATTGTTTCCGTTCGTTCGTAATGGCTCTTACGTATCAACTTATTAATGATGTTTACAATAGCATGTCTCCTATTTCTGCATTCATCTTAATGATAGCCTCCTGGGTGGCGTATTTCCAGGCTTTTACGCCGTATTTTTCCTTCCAGGGTGAAGTATTGTAGGCATAGAGGATGGAGCGTGATGCGTTGATGATAGCTCCGAGACCGTCAGAGTTAAAGCAGTATTTTATGTCGTTTACTGTGGCGCCCTGAGCGCCGTAACCAGGGACAAGAAAGTAAGCCGAGGGCATGATTTCCCGCAATAGTTCTATCTCATGTGAATAGGTTGCTCCCACAACAGCCCCCACAGCGCTGTATCCCTCCTTGCCAATTAAATCCTTTCCCCATTCGTTTGTCTTTTCCGCTACGATTTCATGCAATTTCTTTTTTCCGCATGTGAGGTCTTGAAATTCGCCTGATTGAGGATTTGATGTTTTTACAAGGACAAATATGCCCTTGTTATGTTTTCTTGCTGTTTGTATGAAAGGTTGTAAACTGTCAGTTCCTAAATACGGATTAACAGTCATGGCATCTGCTGCGAATGCGGTTTCTACAATATCGTCTATGTGAACTTCTCCGATATGCGCATCGGCGTATGCCTCTGCCGTACTGGGCACGTCGCCCCGTTTGACGTCTCCGATTACTATCAATCCCTTATATTTGCCGTATTTGATGGTTTCTGCATAAGCCCAGACGCCCCACCAGCCATACAGTTCATAAAATGCAATTTGAGGTTTGACAATGCCTACATGGGGTGCAATAAGGTCAATGACCTGTATATTGAATTCCAGAATAACACGTGCCGCATATTCGAGGCTGGGTTTGTGCGATATTATGGGCTTTTGCTTGACGGTATCTGGAATGAGTTTGAAATGCGGGTCTAAACCCACAACAACACAGCTATTTTTCTGGCGGATTTTTGCTATAAGACGATCGGCAAAATTTTCCATAATGTTAAAACTAATGCCAAATTTATTTTTGTGGAGGGTTAAGATTAAAGCGTTAAAAAATTTTTAAGAAGTTTTGGCCCCTCTTCAGTTAAAAAAGATTCAGGATGGAACTGCACTCCTTCCAATGGGTATTCCTTATGTCGAATGCCCATGATTTCGTCTTCATCCGCCATAGCAGTTACTTCGAGACAATCTGGTAACGTGTCTTTTTTCACAATAAGTGAATGATAACGCGTTGCCTCAAAGGGGTTTAAAAGTCCTTTAAATATACTTTTACCGTCATGTTTGATCATAGATGTCTTGCCATGCATAAGCCTGCGTGCGCGAACTACATCTGCGCCATAGGTATGTGCAATACATTGGTGACCCAAACAGACCCCAAGAATTGGTATTTTGCCAGAAAAGCGCTTTATTATATCATTTGAAATGCCTGCTTCTTTGGGTGTGCACGGACCGGGTGAAATAATAATATGGTCGGGCTTTTTTGCCTCAATATCATCAAGGGTGACCCTGTCATTTCTGAAGACTTCCATCCTTTCACCAAAGGCGCCAATCTGTTGTACAAGGTTGTAGGTAAAAGAGTCGTAATTATCAATAATGATTACCATATTATAATGTTTCCTTTAAGGAGATATTAACAAAATAAATTTTGAATATCAAAGGTATTTTAAGTGGTAATTTTGCAAAGCCTTGCATCTATTTACAATGAAATAAAAATAACTTGACAGAATTAGCTTTATTTGTTAATGTTAATAATTAAATTGATTATCGGGTGTGGGGATAAAATAAATGATGCGTTATCCTTAAAAGTTTTTGAGTAGTTATAGATAAATAGTCTAAAAGGAGGATGAAGGATTAAAAAAGTGGGGATAACCCACTTTTTTGTTTTAAGGGGGGATAATTTCTAAGATATTATTTTGTTTTAAAGGGATGTTTAGGAATTTTAAAACAAAGGGTTTGATTCTTTCGGCTTCGCACAGGGCAGACGTTTTGTAAATAATAAATTGTAGTGCTGAGTTATACCGAGAATAAACATAATCATAACAATTAGCTACAAAGAGTGCTTATGGATAAAGAAAGTTTACTACGTTTAGTAGATAGTTTACACAGGGATAAAGAAATTGCCAAAGATGTTGTATTTCAAGGCATAGAAGCTGCCCTGACTACTGCTGCCCGAAAACATTTTAGAGCCCAAGATATGATTTCCATTCAAATAAATCGGGATACTGGGGAAATTATAGCTATGGAAGGCGATCGTAAAATAGACCCTTCCGAGTTAGGCAGGATTACAGCGCAAACCGCAAAGCAGGTTATTATTCAAAAAATACGAGAAGCTGAGCGAGACGTAATATATGATGAATTCAACAGCCGGAAAGGTACTATCGTTAGTGGTGTTGTTCAAAGGTTTGAAGGTTCTTCTATGATTATAAATTTGGGTAAAACAGAGGCTGTATTGCATAAATCGGAACAAATTGCGGATGAGCATTATAATACGAGTGAACGGGCTAGAGCACTGGTATTTGATGTAAAAAAGGTGGGAACTAGGGTAAAAATACTGCTCTCAAGAGCGCATCCCGATTTTGTTCGTAGACTTTTTGAGCTGGAGGTACCAGAGATTGCTGAGGGTACTATTAAAATTAAAGCCCTAGCAAGAGAGCCCGGACACAGAACTAAGATTGCGGTGGCTTCAAGTGATCAGAATGTTGATTGTGTTGGTGCGTGTGTTGGTGTACGTGGCTCCCGTATCAAAAATATTGTGGACGAATTAAATGGTGAAAAGATTGATATTATCAGATGGAGTGACGAGCCGGAAGTACTTTTACCTAATGCCTTAAAACCTGCTGAAGTTTCAGGAATAATTTTATCTAATGAAAATCAAGTCGCAACGATTGTAGTGCCGAATGATCAACTTTCTTTGGCGATTGGTAAAAAGGGGCAAAATGTAAGACTTGCAGCTCGTTTAACTGGCTGGGATATTGATATCATAACAGAATCAGAATTAGAAGAAAGGCAGAAAACGGATACAGTAGAATCGGCAGAGACTGCCGAATCAAATAAAACAGCTTCCAATAATTTAGATACGGCAAGTTCTGTTCCTGCTGAAAGTGTTGAGTCGTCTGGTGAAAAGGAAGGAACATAATTTATTACTCAGTTTGAGTTTTTGGTTTTGTAGGAATAAAACCAGAAACAAGTTGTAGTCAGGAGTTTAAATGGAAAAAGTTCGAATTAGTTTACTTGCAAAGGAATTAGGAATAAAGAGTGCCATTTTGATTGAAAAATGTCACGAAAAGGGGTTGTCTCATATTCACCATCATGCAAATACCCTGATTCCAGAACAGGCGGAAATGATAAAGCAATTGTTCCAACCAGTTAAAAAAACAGCTCCGGCGAAAGAAGAGTCAAAAATAAAAGATGTTGTCGCAAAGCAGGTTATTGAGCGAAAAAAAGAAGACAAATTAACGCCACAGACTGAGGCTAATAAGGTTGTCAAACCTATTCAACCAGGCAAAGTTGTTAGGTTTAACAAAGATGTTCCTCGTCAACAAGGGGTTGCGAAATTTACTCCAGTAAAAACATTCTGGAAGAAGAAACACCCACATGGTTTTGTACAGCATAAGAAACATGCACGTCTAGAGGAAATCTCAGAAATAAAAAAACCGATAGTTAGGGACAAGGAAACAAAGGTTGTTATGGAACCTCCTATAACAGTAAAAGACCTTTCCTTCAAATTAGGGATTCGCGCTAATGATATTATAACAAAGTTACTCCTTGAGCATAATGTTCGCGCAACAATTAACCAGATATTAAACGAAGATATTGTACAGATGTTGGGTATTGAATATGGGATAGAGATAGAGATTAACAAAAGAGATGCTGAGGAAGAGCGTGATTTTATAATTGAACAAGGACCCACGAGGGCTGAGGATAGGGTGTATCGTGCGCCAATTGTAACTTTTTTGGGCCACGTTGATCATGGGAAGACCTCCCTTCTTGACAGTATCCGTCAGACAAATGTAGCTGCCGGAGAGGTGGGCGGCATTACTCAGCATATTGGTGCTCATAAAGTAGAGATGAATGGCAAATATGTTGTGTTTCTGGACACACCAGGCCATGAGGCTTTTACATCAATGCGAGCAAGAGGAGCAAACGTTACAGACGTAGTAGTGCTTGTTGTAGCGGCTGACGATGGAGTAATGCCTCAAACAGAGGAGGCGTTAAATCATGCTAAAGCTGCCAATGTTCCGATTGTTGTAGCTTTGAATAAAATTGATAAACCAGGTGCTAACCCTTTGCGAGTTAGGCAACAGCTTGCAAGTTTGGAATTGATTCCTGAAGACTGGGGTGGAAAGACACAATTTGTTGAGACTTCTGCCGTAACTAAAAAGGGAATTGATACACTGCTCGAAAGGCTTTTGCTAGAATCTGAAATTCTTGAATTAAAAGCAAACCCAAAGAATCAGGCTAGAGGGGTAGTGCTGGAAGCGCATTTAAGTGAAGGACGAGGGGTCGTAGCAAATGTATTAATACAGGATGGTACATTACGACAGGGAGACATTATTCTTTGCGGTAAGACTTATGGCAGGGCACGCCTGATTACAAATGACAGAGGAGTCGAGGTAAAAGATGCCGGTCCGTCAACGCCGGTAGCTGTCGCTGATTTTTCTGAAGTTCCTGAGGCTGGTGACAAATTTTATGTGGTTAATGATATCCAAAAGGCAAGGGAAATCGCCCATGAAAGACAAAAGAAAGAGCGTGAATCTGCTTTGTCAAAACATCAACACGTTACGTTGGATAGCCTCTATTCCAAAATTGCTGAAGGAAAAGTAAAAGAAATAAGGGTGATATTAAAGGCTGATTATAAAGGTTCTGTCGAAGTACTCAAAAAAGCATTAGAAGAACTTTCAACCACGGAAATCAAAGTGAAGATATTACACTGTGGGGTAGGTGGCATTACAGAATCTGATGTGCTCCTTGCTGATGCGTCAGATGCGCTTATAATCGGATTTTATGTGACCACTGAGGATAAGGCGCGCATATTGGCGGAGGAAAAAGGAGTAGATGTCAGGCTCTATAAAATTATATATGATGCGACTAATGAAATAAAAGCTGCTATGGAAGGTATGCTAGAACCTGAATCTAAGGAAGTTGTTTTAGGTCAGGTTGAAATAAGGCAGGTTTACAATATTTCAAAGTATGGTAATGTTGCAGGTTGTTATGTAAAAACAGGTAAAATTACAAGGAATTCTTCAATACGTTTGATTCGTAACAGCATTATTGTTTACGATGGTAAATTGGAGTCTTTAAAGATAGTTAAAGATGATGTAAAGGAAGTCAGGGCAGGATTCGAATGCGGGTTGAAAATTGCAAACTATGGTGATATAAAAGTTGGGGACATTGTGGAAGCATACGAAATTCAAAAGATTGCTCGCACCCTGACTGGGTAGTAATTAGTAGAGTTATCCTACTTTAAAGTCTTTTCGATTTATTGCCTTTTGTTTTGTCATGAATTTAGAGTTTTGCAAATCTGACGATACTGTGGTTGGTGTGTTAAATGTTCGATTGGTGATTAGGAGTGCAAATACATTGAAAGAAAAACGCCGTATTATTAAAAGTCTGAAGGATCGTGTTAAAAACAATTTTAATGTTTCCATATCAGAAACAGGCACTTTAGACCATTGCCAGTATTCCAGGTTGGGAATTGCAATGGTAGGAAACGACACGCAGTACGTGAATAGTACTTTATCGAGTTTGGTTAATATGTTCCGATGTACAACTTCCGTAGAGCTTGTTGATTATCATCTCGAATTTATTTAATCTCGTTCAAGATAATTGTTATACAGGTTCCATCCACTTTATGAACATTTACTGTAAGTTTGTTTTTTATTGATAAAACAATAGGTTTTATTATGCCATCAAGACGAGTTGAAAGACTATCCGAAGCTGTTAAACAAGAAGTAAGCAAGATTATACTTTATGAACTAAAAGAACCACAGATAGGTTTTGTTACTGTAACAAGGGCGGAGGTTTCTCCTGATTTAAGAAAAGCAAAAGTGTATATTTCTGTCCTTGGGGATGAGGCGGCGCAGAAGAAAACCCTGTGTAGATTAGAACATGCTAAAGGATTTATTCAGACAGAAGTGGGTGCGCGTTTGCAGACAAGATATACACCCATTTTGACTTTTTATTTAGATGAGTCCGTTAAAAAGAGCATACATATTTCGAAACTTATTGATGAAGCTATTAAAGACAGCAATATAAATATAAAAGGTGAGTTAGAAGAATGAAAAAATTACATTTGGGTTTGCCTAAGGGTAGTCTTCAGGAAGCAACTATTGACATGATGAAAAAGGCGGGTTATACGGTACGTGTGAGTTCCCGGTCGTATTATCCGTCAATTGATGATGATGAAATTTCTGTTAGATTAATCCGACCCCAAGACATGTCAAGATACGTTGAAAAAGGTATTATTGATGCAGGTTTAACTGGAGCTGATTGGGTAAAAGAAGCTGGTTCAGATGTAAGGTTGATAGTGAGCCTCGTATATGCAAAACAACAGTTAACAAAAGTTAGATGGGTTTTAGCTGTCCCTGAAAATTCAACCATACGTTCCGTAGGTGATTTACAGGGTAAAAAGATTGCAACAGAACTGGTAAATGTAACACGACAATACCTGGCTGAACGTGGAGTAGTTGCTGATATTGAGTTTTCTCACGGAGCAACGGAGGCGAAAGCACCTGATTTGGTTGATGCAATTGTGGAACTTACAGAAACAGGCAGCAGCCTAAAGGCGAATAATCTTCGTATTGTGGAAACCATTACTGAATCCACGACATTGCTTATTGCTAATCACCATTCATGGAAAGATGATTGGAAACGCACGAAGATAGAGAATCTTGCAATGCTTTTTGAAGGAGCGATTATTGCCCGTGAAAAGGTTGGGCTAAAGATGAATGTGCCTAATGGAGCTTTAGAACAGGTGCTGAAAAAGTTGCCTGCCCTGAGAAAACCTACGATTTCCACTTTAGCTGAGGGGGCTGGTTTTGCAATTGAAACTGTAATAGATGAAAGTGTAGCCCGAAAGATTACTCCCGAACTAAAAAGAGCAGGTGCTGAGGGAATCATTGAATATCCTTTAAATAAAGTCATTCTCTAATCCGAGCTGTTAATCAACAATATACAAAGCTTGGTTGTGAGTGAGACATGTTAAGAATATGACAAAAGCATGAAATGTTATTTACCAGACCTTTTAACACCATCTTCGCTTTCATAACAATCTTGTCCTTTGGTTTCATTGGATACAGTAATATTACCGCTGACGATGACATTCAATCCGTATCTAGAAACAAGAACCAGTCTTTGTCTAAACGTGAAATGGCATTTTCAAATTTCTGTGCTGGATATTTTTTTATGCTGGAAAAAGACTGGGAATCTGCGGCTGGCAATTTTGAAAAAGCACTTCTACTAGATCGTTCCTCTGAAAGAATTATCCGACATTTAGCCACGTGCTATTTTCAGTTGGGTAAAAATGAAAAAGCTATTGAATTTATTGAAAAATTAGTAAAGATAAACCCTCAAGAATTCAATGTACATTATACATTGGCTACTTTATACGAAACTGTGGGAAGAAACCGAGAAGCCATCTCAGAATACGAATATGCACGTCGCTGCAAGACAACCAAGTTGGATCATGTATTCCTGGCCGATACCCTCTACAGACTTGCCAACCTTTATATGAATGAGGGAATGATGGAAAAGGTTTCAGAGTGTTATCAAAGCATGTTTGATATGAAAATTGTGAACGAACCTGCTAAGATATACTATGAGATTGGTCAGAGATATTTTGAAAATAATGATATTAAAAAAGCTATAGGTTTTTTTTTAAAGGTTAAAGATACCGACCCAAAACTGCATTTTGCTAATTTCTATCTTACTCTTTGTTACGATGCGCTAGGTGACTATGACAATGCCGAGAAAGAAGCGAAGATTTTTTTAGAAAAAGAGCCGGATAACTGGGTCATGCACCTTGCTTTATCCGAAATATACGGGAAAACAAAAAACGAATCCAAACAAAGCGAAGAGGTTAAAAAGACACAGGAAATTCTTGAAAAAAACGTGGATGCTGAAAGCAAGGAACCAAAAGAATACTTCATGCTATGTCAAATTTATAGAAAACAAAATAGAATTGATGATGCTATTGATGTCATCGAAAACATAAAATTAATTTCTGTTGATAAGGAAACCAAGAGAGATGCGCATTACCTGTTATCGAATCTTTATTACGAATCTAAAAAGTTCGATAAAGTAGAAGAAGAATTGCAGATGACATTGAAACTTGATCCTGATTTCCACGAGGCAAACAACTTTCTTGGCTACTATTATGCCGAAAATAATAAGAACTTAGATGAGGCTATACAGCTTATTAGTAAGGCTTTAAAAGTGCAGCCGTGTAACGGGGCATATATTGATAGTCTGGGTTGGGCATATTATAAAAAAGCTCAAGCGGAAGGAAGAGACGATTATTTAACTGAGGCGCTTAAAAAGTTGTTAGAAGCCGTTCAACTCATGGAAGAACCTGATATCTACGAGCATGTCGGTGATGTTCATTATAGTTTGGGACATTGGGATAATGCCGTTGACGCATGGGAAAAGGCGAAGGCATTGTATAAAAATGTACCCGGCAGTGAGGCAAAAGTTGAAGATGTTATGACAAAATTGGAAAGAATTAAAAGACTAATTTCAATAGAAAAAGCAAATTTAAAGGTTGTAGTAAATCACGAAGAGTCTAAAAGTGGAGCTAAACCTTAGAGAATATTTATTAAGGAATAGTTTTTGACAGGACAAGGGGAGAAATGGCTGGACATTCACATTGGGCAAGTATAAAGCATAAAAAAGGCACTGCGGATGCGAAAAAGGGTAAAGCCTTTTCTAAGATGGCGCGTATGATTACCGTTGCTGCAAGAAAAGGCGGAGGCGATCCAACCATGAACGCAAAATTGCAGCTTGCAATTGAAAAGGCTCGTTCTGTTAATATGCCTAAAGAAAATATAGAACGTGCTATCCAGAAAGGTACCGGTGAGGGCGGGAGTGGCACAGAATTATTTGAGTGTCTGTATGAAGGATACGGCCCGCACGGCATTGCTCTGATGGTAGAGATACTTACGGATAACAAAAACAGAACTGTTCCTGAAATAAGGAAGATATTTGAACGGTTTGGAGGAAATTTGGGAGAATCAGGTTGTGTGTCATGGATGTTCGAAAAGAAGGGGCTTATCATAGTGAATGATAGCAATATCAACGAAGATGAGTTTATGATGCTTATTCTGGAAGCTGGGGCTGAGGACATGCAAAAGGTGGGAGATGTTTTTCAGATTATATGCTCGCAATCGGATTTATATACTGTAAAGAAAGCCATCATGGGAAAAAACATTGCCGTTGAAACCGCTGAGGTTAGTTGGATGCCTAAGAGCAACATTGATCTGGATGAAACAGCAGGCCGCAAAGTACTAAGACTTATGGAAGCACTTGAGGAGCATGATGACGTGCAAAACGTATATTCTAATTTTAATCTGCCGCAAAGCCTTCTAACAGAAATGCAATCTGCAAAATAAAATATAACTTATTGTTTACTTTTTTGCGTGTCCTTGCTTGTGTACTGCAGGCTTTGTTGCGGCTGTTCAATTGGAGCGATATCCGATTTACTGGGAGTTCCAGTGTGTTTCTTTTCTATGTGTAACAGTTCAAGAACCTGATCTCCTTCTAGCACCTCTTCTTCTTCCAGTTTTTTTGCTAATAGTTCCAGCTTGCCTCTGTTATCGTTGAGCAATTTTCTTGCTTTTTCATACCCTTCTTTGACAATATTTGTAACTTCCTCGTCTATGATAACGGCTGTCTTTTCACTATATTCCTTTTCTTGAACAAGGTCATGTCCGAGGAAAATATTCCCAGATTGCCTGCCGAAAGTCTGCGGGCCTAGTTTTTTGCTCATACCAAATTTACAGACGTAGCTTCTTGCCAACTGTGTGACTTTCACTAAATCGTTTTGAGCGCCTGTAGATATTTCGTCCAGCACAAGTTCTTCAGCGGCACGGCCTCCAAGCAAAACACATAGCGTATCCAGAATTTCAGATTCACTTGTTAAATATTTATCTTCCGTAGGTAATTGCATCGTATATCCCAATGCCGCAGTTCCTCTCGGAATGATGGAAACCTTATGCACTGGGTCTGTATTTGGAAGCAGTGCGGCTACAAGAGTGTGTCCTGATTCGTGGAATGCGACAGTCTTTTTTTCCTTATCGCTCATAATTCTGCTCTTTCTTTCAGGACCGGCTATCACCCTGTCAATTGAGGATTCTAATTCCTCCATACCAACATAGTTCTTACTATGCCTTGCCGCAAGTAGAGCAGCTTCGTTAATGACGTTTGCCAGATCTGCCCCAGAAAAACCAGGAGTACGCTTAGCAATAACCTTCAAACTAACGTCGTTCGATAATTTTACGGATTTGGAGTGGACTGACAAAATGGCTTCGCGGCCAATGAGGTCGGGTCTGTCTACAGTTATTTGGCGGTCAAAACGTCCCGGACGCAGTAATGCGCTATCTAGGACGTCTGGTCGGTTAGTTGCTGCAACAATAATAACGCCTTTCTGTGCACTGAAACCATCCATCTCTGCGAGGAGTTGGTTGAGGGTCTGTTCGCGTTCGTCATGACCACCGCCTAATCCTGTGCCGCGTTGGCGGCCAACGCTGTCAATTTCATCAATGAAAACAATACACGGAGCCTTTTCCTTCGCCTGTTCAAACATATCCCGTACTCGTGCGGCACCCATCCCGACAAACATTTCTACAAAGTCTGAACCGCTAATTGAAAAGAAAGGCACACCTGCCTCACCCGCAACAGCTCTTGCCAGTAATGTTTTGCCAGTTCCTGGAGGACCTATCAATAAAACACCTTTTGGGATTTTTCCTCCAAGCTTCTGGAATCGTTCGGGGTAGGAGAGAAAATCTATAATTTCTTTTAACTCTTCTTTCGCTTCATCGCATCCTGCTACGTCAATAAAAGTCGTTTTCTGCGTCCCATTGTCAGAATATAATTTTATTTTTGCCTTTCCAAAAGACATAAAAGGCGACCCCATTCCACCGACTCTCCTAAAGAGGAAAAACCATCCTAATGCCATAATGCCGAATGGGAAAACCCACCACATCAGGATATTTCTGAAGAAATTATTCTCAACAGCGCCTTTAAACCTGACCTTTTGGGATTCAAGTTCATTGACGAGTTCTGCATTAGGAATTGGCACTGTTACGAACGCGATTTTTTCTTCTTTATCGCCTTCGGCAGATAATTTTTTGTAGTAACCGCGGATAATATTCTGTCCTACAGTACATTCAGATATATAACCGTTTTTCAGATACAACCTGAACTGGCTGTACGAAATTTCTTCGGCTTTTGGTGATAAAAACATCTGCACGATATATATAACCAAAATGAAGAGTAGTATATATCCGATGGAAAACGGAGCTTTCTTGGTTTTGGGTTTGTTTTTTTTAGCCATTAATTTAAGAATAAATTTAATTACTACGATACAGACTGAATATAAAAAACAATATAAATTAAATTCTTATTTATCCCGATTGACCCTTATTGCTGTACATTTCTCGACTTTGCTCGGGAATAACATCATAGTGCAATTTAGAAGCGTAAATGATATCAAAGTGTGGGCTAAGTCACGGTCACACGGTGCCATGTAGAAGTGTGACGAACAGAATCTCTTTTTAATTTATTTGAGCTAAATTATATTAGAAAACAGGGTTAATGTCAAAATATAATTCATTATTAAGTTCAAATGGCTTAGCCTGTAGTAGCCATAATCAGAAATGTTGTATAGCTTAGGATTCTAAATCGCAGGAACCAGATAAAAGATAAAACTCAATAAAGCCATGAAATAAATTCAAGACATATTCTCATGTTAGAGAGAATCTGGTTGGGTAATAAGCACACCCAACCCTTGTAACTATTTAGTGAATCGGATTTAGATTGATAATGAACAGAAAGATAATATAATATGAGCTAGTCGGGGTGTAGCGCAGCTTGGCTAGCGCGCTTGAATGGGGTTCAAGAGGTCGTGGGTTCAAATCCCGCCACCCCGACCAATAAAATCAAGGGTTTCTGGCATCTGACACATTCCGTTTTCCTTCACTGTGAGCAAATTGTGGCCCATCTCTTAAAAATTTCAATCGTTAAAAGTTCCTCCGAGACTATAAATAACAGGGGGTGTTAAAATGAAATTATTTCTTCAATTGTTTGTCATGGTAGCGATTTTATCCTTGCAAGGAAAGATTTTGAGGGCAGGCGTTCTCGAAAACGTCATGGAGGGCAAAGCTACGGTTATTGACATGACTTACCCCCTGAATGAAAAGAATGCCTACTGGCCCATAGGGAACTATACTCCGTTTAAATTTGAGCCTATTGCCACGCTCAAAAAGGACATGGTATTTTCTGGTAAATATAGTACGCCCGAACACCTTGGAACCCATATTGATGCGCCTAATCATTTCGAACAAAATCAACCATCGGTTGACCAGATTCCTTTTGAACAACTGGTGGGCAAAGCAGTTGTTGTCAATATATCAGATAAGGTGAAAAATGATCCTGATTATACACTTTCCGTGTCGGATATCTTGTTATGGGAAAAAACGAACGGACAAATACCGTCGGGCGCAATCGTATTATTAAATACAGGGTGGGGCAGACGCTGGCAAAATTTTGAGGATTATAAAAACAACGACAAAAACGGCTGTATGCACTTTCCCGGGTACTCTAAAGAGTCTGCCAATTTTCTTGTATCGAAGAGAAATATTAGAGGTATCGGTATTGACACCCTCAGCGGAGACTGTGGAAACTGCTCAGATTTTCAAGTCCACCATATTATCAATAGCGCAGGTAAATTCATACTTGAGAACATAGCTAACATTGATGAATTGCCGCCCAGGGGGGTGACTCTTATACTGGCTCCCATTAAGATTGAAGGCGGTTCGGGCGGACAATGCCGCATCTGGGCTATTTTATCAAACTAGATGTTTAGGAAGTTCAAACTTGTACTGTGACCGTTGATTGACGTTGACAATAAATGAAGCGAATATTGTAGCCATAAACATATTACAATGGTGATAAACAAATCTAATTCTGCTTGTTAGTGGTTTGAATCGGCTGTCCAATCATTTCTTTGATGTGATTGAGAAAAATATCGTTTTGGGTGTGATTTTTTAGGAATGGATTCACGATGAAAACAGGGGCATAACAGCCGATCAAGTGCAGTCTTTCCTGCGTTTTTGTGATGGCGTCTATTTGGTCATCCTTATATTTATTGATTACTGCGATATCTATCTTAGAAATAATTTGTCTTGTAGAACGCTTGATTTTGGCTTCTCTGGGGGTAGTAACAAGAATACAAAGATCGGCATCGTGTGTGTGTAGAAAGCTGTTTCCCTCCACAATGACTGAATCATTTTTGTTAAAGTAGGACAAAGCCTCTTCAATGCCGGTTTCCAGATATTCTGAATGGGTTTGAAGCCAGACAACCTTTCGGGCGCCTGCATTCTTGAAGACAGAGGTATCCTTGCCTTTTTGGTTTATTTGATAGGGATCAGCCGTGATTTTATATGGATAAGCCATTGTTTCACACAAATCACAGTCGGAGTGTCTGGGACAATTGCCTTCGTGCTTTGTGGTTATCTTTAATGCCGATAAATCCACAAAATGTTTTAATAAAAACTGTGCAATGGTGGTTTTACCAACGCCGCTGGCTGTGCCCGTGATGGATATAATTTTCAATTATAAAAACTCCTGATTTCAATTTAGAGATTTGGATTCTAAATTTACGATTTGCCTCTAACTGATAACTTCTAACCTCCAATCTCAAACTTCCAACCTCTGCCCTCAAGGACACTATTTCCTGCCTATTCCCACAACCCCTTTTACCTTTCCATCTTTATCGAGGAGGGGGGCGCCAGACCACATTGTTTTGATTCTGTCGCCTTTGTTTGTTATGCATGTAAGAGGGCAATTGTAAATATTTCCTTTTTTTACCATAGTTCCTGGCTCAGTTTCTCTGAAGAAACTTTTTTTCTCTTCAAAGAGTTTGTCTATGGGTTTCCCAACAAGTTCATCTTTTTTATAACCTAATGTTTGAACAGCGGTACGGTTGACGAGATGGATAACAGCGTACTCGTCAGTAGCAATAATAAGGTCTGGTGAAGCGTCTAAGACATTATTTATCCAGTTTATTTCTTTGAATAATGAGGTATTTTCGTCAAGCATTTGTTGGCGCATGTTGTGGAGGCGTTTTAACAACTTATCCGTGTTTGTTTCTATATTATGTTTTTCCCAGCCACGCTGTATTGTGTTGATGATAGTATCGGGGTCAATGGGTTTTGTGATATAGTCGTATGCGCCATGTCGGAAAGCCAATATTGCTGAGTCAATACTAGGCCGTGCTGTCATGATAATGACAAGTGTCTTAATGTCTTGTTTTTTGATATTGTTCAGGAGTTCGATACCGTCCATGCCCGGCATGTGAAGATCGGCTACTACGACATCAAAGTGTTTTTGCTTGAATCTTTCTAATGCCTCCTGTCCATTTTGCGCTATCTCGGCGTGATAACCCTCGTCCTGTAAAATGCCTTCCGATAAAAACAGCGCCGATTGCATATCATCCACTACAAGTATGGTTGGTGGTTTTTCAGGGATTTTTAGTTCTCTTGATAATTTTCGCACTTCAAGGGAACGCTTAATGGATTCGCATACTTCATCAGGGTCCAGTGGTTTTGTAATGTAATCAAATGCGTTGTATTCGCTTGATTCACGGATGGTTTCTATGCTTGGGTATCCTGTCATAATGATTGTGATTATATCAGGGATGCGGTTTTTCGCCTCTTTTAGCACCTGAATCCCGTCTTTTTTGGGCATTCTTATGTCAGTAAGAAGTATGTCAAAGGGTTCTCCCCTCATGAGTTTCTCAAGCCCTTCTGCGCCGTTGGTTACTGTTTCCACCTGGTACCCTTCATCGGTGAGGGTGTCTTTTAGCAAAGCACATATGACCTCTTCATCGTCTATAACTAAGATTCTTTCGCCTGTCATAGCTATCCCTCCGTATGTTTGAACATAAATAATATATATCGGTATAAATATTTAAGTGTAACTCAAGAACTAATGTCAACCAAGACGGTTGACCTCACTCCATCCCACAGCCTATAACAGCCATGTTTACAAAATTCTAGATAAACAGATTCATACAGTATTAAATGTTGAATTTTATTGTATACAGGGCAAGGTTATGGTGAAGGTTGCCCCCTTTCCAACTTCGCTTTTTACGTCTATGTGACCGTGATGTTCTTGTAAAATCCTATAAATCATATATAACCCCAATCCCGTTCCTTTGCCCGGTTCACGGGTGGTGAAGAAAGGTTCAAATATTTTGGGTAGGTTTTCTTTTGAAATACCTTCTCCAGTGTCAGTAAATTCTATTTCAACCGCAGAGGAATTTACGGGTCTTGTAGTAATCGTTAGTTTGCCTCCATTGGGCATCGCCTGTATGGCATTAATGATGATGTCGGTAAAAACTTGTTGTATTTGCGTGTGATTAGCGCGAATAGTGGGGATGCTCTGGCTTAATACTTTGTTCAACTCAATGTTCTGTGACGATAACTGATTGCCGAACAATATGAGGGATTCGTCAATTACTTCGTTGATATTTACAGCAGTACTCATCGTCTCTGATGTGCGTGAAAATCTAAGCAGGCCATCTATAATCTTTTTACAACGCAAGGCTGAATCAACAATCAGTTTAATTTCTTTTTGAAAAGATTCAACGGCAGGGATTTTTTTGAGTTCTTCAGTTTCAGCCTTTTTCACAAGTCTTTTGGCGTATCCAAGTACACCGCTTAAAGGATTGTTTATTTCATGTGCAATACCAGCCGCTAATTGACCTATGCCGGCAAGTTTCCCAGCTTGTACGAGTTGTGCCTGAGTTTTTTTGAATTCTGTAATATCTTTGCTAATGCCAACGGTTCCTAGCATATTTCCATTACTATCTTTGAGTTGTGAGAGTGTAAGACTGATATCAATGGTCTTCTTTTTCTTTGTAATGAACTGTGTTTCCTGATTCGAAACCTTTCCTTCCTGTTTGATTTTTTCAAGGAGTAAATTGCAATGGTCAGAATTTGCGAAGAAATTACATAAGGGTTTCCCAACCGTTTCGTTTTGTGTATATCCAAGCATTTCTTCCGCGCCTTTATTAAATTCTACCACATTATTATAAATATCTGTAGTGATAATAATATCGGCGGAGTTATCAAGTATGTTTTGTAAATAGTCAGTCGTTCTTTTAAGTTCGAGGTTTTTAAGCTCAAGTTGTTTTCTTGTTTTTGCTTTTTTGATGGCGATTGTTGCCTGCGTTGCGAGAAGTTCAAGAATGGAAATGTCTCTTTTTGTAAAGGTGCGTGGTTTATAATCGTCCACATAAAGGATACCAACAACCCTATCTTCGGCAGTTAGAGGCGTGGCTACCAGAGAACGAATGCCTTCAGCCAGTATAACTCTTGTGTCCATGGAGTGTTCTTTGGTTATATCAGGTACCACGACAGGCCGTCTTTGCGAAAGAATTTTACTTGTAAGCCCACCGGGTCTTACCTTCCACCGTGTTGCTTTTGAGGAAAATTCAGGGCTGAAGCCTTGCACGGCGGCCAGTTCAAGCACGTTTTCTTCAGAATCATACAGCGCAAGACTGCCAGCAGGTGTATTTGTTACCTCCAGTCCGCTTTTGACTATGGTTTGGAATACGTCGTTCATTTCAATTGCGGAGGAAATCATAATTCCAATATGATATAGCGCTTTCTGTTCGGAGAGGTTTTTTTGTATTTCTTCCTCCTTTTTCTTCCTTTCTTCCACCAGACTCCATATAAGTTTGGCGCTTAGGCCGCCAAGTATTTCAGTATTTGCAGGCTTGTATTTTACTATATCGTTGAGTACTTGTGGATTTCTCGTAACATCAATAATGACGTCTAAATCTGCTCTTTTTATTAAATTATCATAATTGGTATGGGTTGGAATGTTGTATTGTCTTGCAATCTTCAGACCTTCTGCATCATTGTGGATATCAACGACTCCTACAATATCAATTTCTTTGTCTTCCCGTAAGATAGATAGAAGTGCCGAGCCACCCTTGCCAGCACCGATGAGGAGAATTTTCATAATTTACTCTTAGGTTTGTGTTGTTTGACTTTCTTGTGGTAAAGACGGAGCATCTTTCTTATTAATTAATTCTTCATACTCGTTGAGATAATAACGAATTGTGGAAAGCACAGGGTTTGCCGCTGTTTGCCCAAGACCGCATAATGATGCTGTTTTAGTGACCTCAGCAAGTTCTTTTAACAGACCAATGTCATCTTTCTTTCCCTGCCCCTTTGTAATCCGTGTTAATATATCGAGCATTCTCTTAGTGCCTACCCTGCATGGTACACATTTTCCGCAAGATTCATCCTGACAAAATTCCATGAAATACCGTGCAATGTCAACCATGGATGTAGAGTCGTCCATAACAATAAGTCCCCCAGAACCCATTATAGCTCCTACTTCTTTTACGGTTTCGTAATCAATAGGGAGATCGAGATGCTGGGCAGGTACGCATCCACCTGAAGGTCCACCCATCTGTGCCGCCTTGAATTTTTTTCGTCCGGGGATACCACCGCCAATATCAAATACAATCTCGCGGAGTGTAGTTCCCATGGGGACCTCAACGAGTCCTGTATTTTTCACATTGCCTGCCAGTGCGAATATCTTTGTACCTTTGCTGGTTTCCGTACCTATGGCTTTATAGAATGCTGACCCTTTGAGGATAATAATTGGGACGTTTGCAAAGGTCTCCACATTGTTGATATTCGTAGGTTTTCCCCAGAGACCGCTGGTTGCAGGAAACGGGGGACGCGGGCGCGGCATACCGCGTTTTCCTTCAATCGAAGCAATAAGGGCGGTTTCCTCACCGCACACAAAAGCGCCAGCGCCCATTTTGATTCCCAAGTCAAAGCTGAAATCAGAACCAAGGATATTATTTCCAAGAAGTCCCAGTAATTTTGCCTGCTCTATAGCTATTTTTAGATGTTCAACAGCAATCGGGTATTCTGCGCGAACATATACGATTCCCTTACTTGACCCAATTGCATAAGCACCGATTAACATTCCTTCGATGACTGAGTGGGGGTCGCCTTCGAGGACTGCCCGATCCATAAAAGCGCCCGGATCGCCTTCGTCACCATTGCAGACAATGTATTTTACATCGCCAACTGCCTTTTTAACGAATTCCCATTTATTTCCTGTGGGAAACCCAGCGCCGCCTCTTCCGCGCAATCCTGAATTCTTTACTTCATTAATGACGTCGTCTGGTTTTATAGTGGTGAGGACTTTTGAAAGCGCTGCGTATCCGTCCCTCAGTATGTAGTCGTTTATCCTTTTCGGGTCTATATTACCGCAATTTCTGAGCACGATCTTTTTTTGTTTACCATAAAAAGGAATATCGCGGATATATGGAGTCCGTTTGCCAGCATCTGTGTAACAGAGACGTTCGATAATTTCGCCTTTAAGAATGGTGCGCGATATAATTTCAGGGACATCGGTTTCTGTCGCCCTGCCATAGAAAATGCCCATTGGTTCTATGGTTAAGACTGGCGCTCTGGCGCATAAACCCTGACAACCAGTGTCAACGATTTCTAATTTGTCTTTTAAGGACTGTTTTTCAACTTCTAGTTTAAAAGCCTTGTAAACCTCTTCTGCTCCAAGCGCCCTGCAGCCTGTTGTGCAAATCAATACCCGTATCATGTCGGGGCGACGTTTGGATTCTAAGGATTTTCTATACTTTACAAGTGCATCGTGATCTTTTAATTTTTCCAAGACGGATTCTCCTTAAAACATTAATAGCTCTTGAGAATAGTTTCAGTTTTTTCTATGGTTAGTTTCCCGTAATATCTGCCGTCAACCATCATAACAGGCGCAAGGAAACATGTGCCTAAACATGCAACCGGTTCGTATGTGAATTTATAATCTGATGTTGTTTCTCCCTCGTTGATATGGAGCACTTCCGTGATTTTTTTCTTTATGTCAGGAGCGCCTTTGATATGGCACGCTGTGCCTACGCATACTTTAATTGTGTGTCTGCCTCGTGGTTCCATTGAGAATTGTGAGTAAAAAGTGACGACCCCATAAATCTTGCTTATTGGAATGCGGGTTCTTACAGTTATTTCTTCTAACGCAGCCATAGGTAAATAACCATAAGCATCTTGTATTTGCTGTAAGATGGGAATGAGGTCGGCGTGCGTTGCCTTGCTATATTTTGAAAGTATAGTATTGCATTTGGTTAAATCAACCGATGGTGTATTTTCTTTATTTAAGGTTACATTTTTATGCATTGTGCCTTGTCTCCAACTAGCATGTGTTTAATTTAAAAATTAGATTTAATGTAATTAACTGCATTCCGAAAAATTAAGAAACCGTCTCCAAATTCCTTGAGTCCGTTGCGTGTCCAATGCGGGTGTTGTGTGGATTCAACATGCCTTTCCGGGTGCGGCATCATGCCAAGTATTTGACCACTTGAATCACAGATTCCCGCTATATTCTGGACAGAGCCGTTGGGATTCCACGGATAGCCGGCATCTTCGCCACGTTCGTTTACATATTTGATGACTACCTGATGGTTATTCATAATTTTATTTAAAACAGTTTCATCTTTTACAATAAATTTTCCCTCCCCATGCGCTATCGGGAGATACATTGTAGAAATGTTTTCATCATTAATAAAGAAAGATTTATTTGAACATATTTTCAGGTATACCCATCGGTCTTCAAATTTGTTTGAGTCATTGAAGGTTAATGTTGCCTCCTGTTGCTGGCTGTTTATTGAAGGCAGAAGACATGACTTTATCAACATCTGAAATCCATTGCATATTCCAAGAATTAGTTTTTTTTCACGAATGAAGTATTTAATTTCTTCTTCCAGATTGTATTTAATCTGATTTGCCAGTATTTTGCCAGCAGAAACGTCATCGCCGTAAGTGAAACCTCCGGGAAATGTTAAGATATGATATTCTTTTGGCAGTTTCTTATTAGCGAGCAGGTTGTTTATATGGACAACGTCCACCCGCGCCCCCGCCTTTTCAAAGGCATATTGGGTTTCGTAATCACAATTTGTTCCGGCAGTTCTGAGTATTAATA
>JAHFOX010000070.1 GCA_023261445.1 Planctomycetota bacterium | reverse complement strand
GTCTAATTTGTTATGTATATCAAACATATTAGAAATACCTGTCAGACCTTTCTGGTGTCAGATGAGGACAATTGGATACGAGAAAAAATGCGATAATGTTTAAAACTCCATATTAATTCTTCAATAGTCATTTTTAGAATACTAACGAATAGTACAGTTATAAACATTCCAAACACCCCCATCAGATAGCCGCCCATAAAGGCAACAACAATTACTAACATGGGATGCATATGGATGTGCTTGAAGACCACCTTGTGCGAAATGAACAAATAGTCAATCAGTTGAATTACAGCAAAGGATGCGGCTATGAATATAGCCAGCTTAAAGGAGCCTGTTTCCATCAATGCTATGACAATGGCAGGCACCGCTCCTACAATTGGACCGAAATGCGGAATTATATTTGCGCATCCTGCAATTGAACCAATAAGCAAAGAATAACGAATGTCTAACAAATAAAGTGTGATACTGGAAAGAATGCCAACAATTAAGGCATCAAGGAGTTGTCCGCGGATATAAGATCCAATTTGCCGACCGATTTTGTAAACAAGGCTCAGGGTCATTTCAAAATAACAATTAGGCACAAGCTGTATGAAAGCCTTTTTAATTCGCGGACCATCTTTGAGCAAGAAAAAAGTGAATACGGGAACTGTAAAAAGCAGAGAGATAAAATGGACTAAATCAAAAAGAAGCACAAAACTATCTTTTAATAAGTCATTAATGACATGGTGGATATATGTGGCTATATCGTATGATAATCCATGTTTTTTCATTAAAGGGAATTCCTCTTCAATAGTTGTTCTGAATTCTTCTGTAAGAACTGTGGGGTGCTTTAATTGGAAACTCGAGGAAAAGGCATGGATTTGCGAATTAAAAACTGGAGAAAGGAATATAGCGCCAACTGTAATAATAAATGTAATGAAAGAGAACACAATTATAATAGCCCAGATACGTCTGATGTCGTAATTCTCAACGAGGCGAATAAGCGGTTCCATAAGGTATGCCAAAAGAATAGAAATAATGAATGTTATTAAGAGGGATTTTATTATTACAAAAAGCGTAATAACCAACCCAAACGTTAAAACGACAAGAAACCACTTTAGCACTCGCAAGAAAATATGTCGGTCGAAAGAGAGAACGATGGTATTATTTTTGGTTTTCATAGGCTCTTTTAATTTAGTACCTATATAACGGCAAAAATTAACGGATTAAATAGCATTTGTATCATATTACTGCTTTAATAAGTATAGTTGTATCAAAAATCATACCTTAATGTGTGAAAGGTCAAATTTTATTATAGTAGTAAAAACGGGATACTAAGGGTAGAAAAGTAAGTGTATTATGATAAAAAACTTACAAAGGTGTGACACATACCGCACAAGTGTTCTGTCACACAAATGTGTCATGTGTCACACCTCATTATATCTTATAACCCTTAGATTTTAATAGTTTTAACCAGTTTTATCCGATTTTAACCGATATTGGTGTATCATCAGAAATTATACTGGCTAAGTTTTCTGATTTATGAGATTCAGCACTACAGAGGGATTGAAGTTTGGAACTGGTAATACGTAAGCGATTACCAATCATTTGGGCAAGCTTTGTTGTTACTTTGAAGCCTAATTTAGGTTTTTTTTCAAGGATATCAAAAAGTTCTGGACGGAACAGTCCCAGAATGTGGCATGTTTCAATGGCAACCGCAGATGCACTGCGGGGCGATTCGTCTAACAGAGCTAGTTCTCCAAAAAAGTCGCCGTTTTTCAATATCGCCAGTTCTTTGTTATTTCCGTCAGGTAAAGTATTGTAAATTTTTACCATACCACTCTGGATTATATACATTCCTACGCCGGGTTCGCCTTCCCAAAAAATATTCTCATTAGCCTTATATTGTCTCCGGTGTACAATACGCTCGAACTCCTTCAATTCGTTTTTAGAAAGGCAATCCAGAATTGGAACTCTCTTAAGTATATCGAGTATATTGTCTTCGCTGGTTTTCTTTCTAAATATATTACCCCAGAAGCTATCAACCATTGCACATCCTTTTCATATAAGGATAAAGAGTCTTGAAACTGACAAACTAAGGGTATTTAGGTGAAATCTAATAAAAATTACCATATTAGTCAAGTCAAAATTTACGTATAGGAAATTCAAATAGGTTGTAAAAGTTTTTTGACATGTAACCCAAACCCGCAGGTTTAACGAATCAAAACTAAAACCAATAACTATCTTCTCAAAACAAATGGAGATGATTTAAACGCAGGTTTTATATTTTTTTCTACTAAGGGCGATTTGGCTTCTTCCGTCTCTTTCAGCTTTTCTGCAGCCACTATTTGCGGGATAACAATCACAATTGCCATCAAAAACCAGAATGGCTCCATAATTCGCACAATGATAAACGTATTTGCGCCAGTAGCATGCAGTATCATTGCAAGCACCCCGGCATAAGCACCCATGGCGACCCCCTTGAGAAACTTATCATCTGTACACTTATAAGCCTTTTTTGTTTCTCTTAGAATTGCGTATAATAACATACCAAATGATATTAGCCCCAATGCGCCTGTTTCAACTAGAGTTTTCATGTATTGAGCATCCAGAAAACGCCACCCTGTTATTCCATATCCAAATACGGGATGCCTGAAATACGCCTCAAATGCCCTTTTATAGCTACTTATTCTTTCCGACGTTGCTGTGTCAAAAGTAACACCACCCACTTTTTCCTGGAACTGCGATACCCATCCCGGCTGTTTTTTAAAGGTGTACATAAAACGTTCCTTAATAGTTGCCGGTATTACAAAAGGTCCTATCACAAGAGTCAATACAAGAAATATACTCAAAATAACCTTTTTATTGCTTACAAGTAAGAAAGTAAGATAACACGGAACAGCAGCCGTCCACGTGCCTCTTGATTGCGAAAACAGTATTGGTATGATTGCAAGGAAACACATAATAAAAAGAAGGAATTTATATTTATTTGGATCTTTTCTATCGGTATTAAGCAGGAGACCTGCAACAACAGAAAGAATCAGGAGCAGGTATCCTCCCAGTGTGTTGGGTTCGCCGCCCTCTCCCTCGAACGGAGCGGTTATTCTTTCACCTTGGGGTATTTGAGCCATGGAAGTGAAACAGACAACCACAAAAACAATAAGTAAGCCGATGATTAAATTTCTGGCTTGTTTTCTGGTATTCAAATAATTTACGGCAATAAAATAAACAATAAAATACTCAATATATTTTAAAACAAAGAAGAATCCCTTTACAAATTGAACCCTCCCGTACATCATACCAAATGCAGTTGAAACAACGCAGGCTAAAATATAAAAGAGAATGGGGCGGTTTAAAGGAGTTTTCTTTAATAATCCCAACTCTTTAAAAATGGCTGCCCTTGCAAACCAGCCAAACGCAATTACTATTAATAAAAAATCCTCAAGCCTGATGGTTACTCCTCCCCCTTCAGTTGATCTGGAGCCAAATTCAGGAGAAAGCAACATGGAAAATATCAGCGTATAGAGCGCAACTCGTACGCTAAGAAAACAAGTTACTATAAGCGCAAACCCAATAACTCCAGCGATTATAAGTTCGCCCGATATTTTAATTACGAGCATTCCGAAAAAGATGGTGAAAACAAGTATGCAGGCTAAAAGGATTATAATTTTAACGTCAACTTGTCCACTGTTCGTTTTTGTCAGCATAAGAGTTTGTTTAAGATTGCTATTTTATCGTTTTCAATACTCAGCGAATCTTGTGCGCTTCTTTAATTTTTTCCTTTTTTCTTTACTGCATTTTCTGAGGCTTTCTTAAACCTTACTTCCACAGCTCTGGTTTTTGCTTCTAATCATTTTTCTTCTGCAATATAATCATGGGAAAGATAAAATGGCCCCCACACAAAAAGAACTATTAAAAAACATATTATAACAACAACCAATAGCGCAATAAGTGTTTTACCAAAATAATCTTTTTGCGTTATTTTAATTCTACCGTTTTTGTCTCGCCTTATTTTGATTTCGTCGTTTTTATCTTGTTTTACTAAGATTTTAGCTTCTTTGCCCTGCGGTATCCATCCACGTTTCTTAGCAATTCATTTGTGGATTCGGTCCCAATCGGTCTTTTCTATAAGGTACTTTTCTACTAAAAAATTTAAAACACAAATATCTTTACATTTTCTTAACCTATAATCAGCAAGATTTCTACTACCTTCCAGTCTTTTCTTTGTATTTACGTTTCAGGTTTTCAATGTTTTCGTTCGTCAAATGTTTAGAATAGTCTTTGTAATCTTCTGAAGATTGTTCTTTGCCCATATCCCTGCCGCCATAATTTTTTGACGATGCCTCTTTGAGTTTGTTTATATCAATATTTTTAGTTAGATTCCGAAGCGCTTCAGTGTTTAAGTTTCCGTCAACAAGGCCTCCGGTCGTATTCTGGATAGCCTTTTCTATATTTTTCGAGATAATTCTATCAATCATGTTTGGAAGGCCGCCTGTAATATATGAAATTAAAAGAGCGATACAAAGACTTATTCCCGACACAATCAATAGAGATATAACTGTTTTTCTGAATTTTTCCCGACGGTTACGATGGTGGTGTTTTCTTCGCCGCACTATGTATCGGTGTTTACCCGTGGTTGTTTTCTCCACGCCGTTCCAATGTGTATCCTCTGCTTTTTCAGGAATATCCATATTAATATCTCGCGCCTACTGAATATATATAACTAAAAGGGCAGAAAAGAAACATATTGCCATTACAATCAAAAAAACCTTGACAGTTCTTTTTGATTCCCACCAACGGCAATGATGTTTCGTGTGGTGGGCGCCCCTTGCAATAGTGTATTTCTTTTTGGAATTATGTAACTCAAACCTTCAGGCTTGATGAATCAAAGCCAAAGCTTTGAGTTACAATAGTCCTTTTCCATTTTATAAAAAGCCACTGACGAGCGCAGGCCCTGTTAAACTTATAAATTAAGTCGTTATATTCTTAATATCTCAAACTGCCATAATAATCCCGCAGCCAGAATAGCCAGAGATGTTACAAGCAATATGATTTTTATCAAAAAACCCCATCGCTTCGGTTTTTCTCTGGGAATTTCTTTGCCCTGTGGGATTTCCTGTTTCTTTGAAAATATGAAAAGTGACTTTATTTTTTCAAGCAGTTCCCGCTTTCCTTCTTTGTCTTTTGTAACGAATGATTTTGATTTTTCAGCTGCCGCTTTGTACCATGGTAACTTTTTCTTCTTTCCCCCCTCGCCATAAGAATAATATTTATAATATCCATAATGCTGGTAATCGGCGCTGACCTCGGGTTTAAGCCCATTTAACACCACACCCAGCACATTTGCCTTGATATTGTCCATTTGTGTCTTTGCGCGTTTTAAGGCTCCACGTGCAATCTTTCCGACACGGTACAATATAATAGAACCATCAACCTTAGAGCCTAAGATTAAGGCATCGGTTGCGGGTAAAATGGGAGTGGTATCAAATATGACAACGTCATAAATGGCTTTTACCTGATTTATAAATTCGGTCATTCTCTGTGAGTTTATTATTTCCGAAGGGTTTGGCGGAATATTTCCGCTGGTAACAATGTGAAGATTGTCAAATCCGGGCGTAAGCATAATCTCTTCCATGCTCAGTTTACCCATCATGATATCGGTTACCGTTCGTACGATATCCTTCCAGTCGTAATTGCCGAGAATGACGTCGCTCAATCCGGGTTCTCTCTCGATGCCGAAGAACTTTGAAATGACTGGTTTCCGCATATCTGCGTCCACTAACAGTGTTTTGCTTCCAATTTGTGCGAAGGCGATGGCTAAATTAACTGCCGCCGTGGATTTACCTTCGCCAGCCGAAGAACTGCTAAAAAGTATGGTTTTTACCCCTTTTTCCAGACATAAAAATTTAACTCCTGTGCGCAAGGCGCGAAAGCTTTCCGACAGTGTGGATTTGGGGGCGAAATGTGTAATCAAACGGGTGTACCGTTCCGGCATGACGCCGCCTTCGCCCAGCCCTTCTTTTGAGACCAGCGTTTCCTCAATCTCTTCCAGGCGTATAAAAGGGATTACGCCAAGGACCGGAACACCCAAAAAACTTTCAACATCTTCTATAGTGCCAATAGAGGTATCCATCGTTTCAAAAATAAAGGCTATCACGAGACCTATGATTAAACCCACTACGGTGCCAATTGCCGCAGTTCTGCCTGTAGTGGGAGGATTTATTGGGAATGCAGGCTCAAGGGCGGGACGCACTATAGATACTTCCTCCACTTTCTCTGCCTCAGCTATGAGAGTTTCCTGTTGCCTTTGTTTAAGGCTATCATAAAGGTTCTTGTTTACCTCCAGGACGTGTACTACATTTTCAAGCTCTGATCCCAACCTTGGAAGTGCGTTGAATTTTTCTTTAGTCTTTGCAATCTCAGCAGAAAGAAATGTTTCCCTTTCATTTATTCTTTTAACTTGGTCATTCAGGTGGTTTATCATATTTGAAAACACTTTGTCTATCTGGACATCCAGCTTCTGTACATCGGGATGGTTTTCGTTGAGATCCACCAATAGCACATTTCTTGTTGCATATAAATCCACTAATTTTGTATTTAAACCAGAAAAAATAGGTCCAACCTTTTCTGCATAAAATCCTTCAACCTCCTCTTTTGGCAGCGACTTCTGCTTCTTTAGTTCGCTGGATAATGATTCAATCTCTGCTCTTTCTTGTTTTGCGTATGCATATTCCTTTTCATAATCGTTTAATAATTGAAGCGTTTCAGCAGTAGTAGTTTCAATAGTTATAATTCTATTTTTTTCTCTAAATCCCCGGAGATTATCCTGTGCGGTTTTGAGTTGGTCGGCAACAACCACAAGCTGATTTTCTATATATTTTTTTGCCTCAACAATGCGCTTGTTTTTTTCCAATGTATTTTGTTCTTTATACACCTCCGCCACTGTGTTAGCGAGCCGCTGGGCAAATTTGGGGTCGCGGTTTACTGTCTCAATATTAATAATATTAGTGTAGCCCTCAATTGCGGTATTGATCTGATCTCTCAATTCCAATACACGATTGATGTATCGAGCGTCCTTCCGGATTTCTTCAGGTGTGAGTTTTTCACTTATTAAGCCCAGCCTTTTTGCCACAAATTCCATAACTGGAATGCTTTTAATAATTGCCGATTGTGTGTCGAGATTGTTGCTTTCATCGTAGCTGATAGTTTGAAGATACAAACCGGCCATGCTTGTGTTTCTTTCCACTTTGACGCTTGCGGCAGCTTTGTAAAGTGGGATAGGTTTTTGGAGAGTGGCAAATAGGAAACTAAAAAACCCCAGTGAAAAGGCTGAAAAGGCGACGATAAGTTTCCTTTTACGAAGGACCCGTATGTAATCTCTTAAATTAAGTTCGTATTGTGCCATTTTGTTATCTGCTCAGGATGGTTTCTGTTGTTACCGATGGGCCTCCACCGGCAGCACCACCAGTTGGACGCGGACCTGTATTGAGTATTCCTATCCCACCCGTTGTATATAAGTCTCTGTAAATAGCTGGATATGTAAACGCATTGAGCACGGGCATTATCTGTGTAATTACGCTGGTAAATTTACCCAAGGATGTTGTTGGCACATAGACAATATCCCCATTTTGGAGTTTTGTGTTCAAGCTGAGGTCTGATTTGTCAATTAGTTTTTTAAGGTTTACAGGTATTATTTCCGGACTTCTTATATCCCCACGCACAATTCTTGCGTTGCTCTTTGCCGCAGTTATTTTTAGGCCGCCAGCCCGTGTAATTGCCTCCAGCAAAGTGACGTCCGCTTTTGTTTCAATTAAACCAGGAGCTGTTACTTCGCCTAATACATAAATTCTATTCGTTACTAATTTTTCTTCTTTGTATGCCGGAAGTTCAGGAATAACTACTCGATCTCCACTTTCAAGAATTATATCCATACCCTCTCCACCCTGCGTCAGCATTTTATATAAGTTGATATAATAAATTTTACCACCTCTTGTTAATTCAACCCGACTTAAATCAGCCTTTGGCGTATGCCCTCCGATGGATATCAATGTGTTTAGAAGTGTTGTTTTACCTTTTAAAGGATATACTCCAGGACCCGATTGCGGCAGACCTTCAACCCTGCTTACTTCTCCTAATAGGAAAACCTTTTTGCTGTTATATTCTTTTACTACAATAGTAACTCTCGGTTTTTTAACGAAAGGCTCCAGTAATTTTGACATTTCTAATGTTACTTCCTCTACGCTTTTTCCAACCACAGGTACATTATCCAAAAATGAAAAAGATATCTTTCCATTGGGCGGTACTTTGATGTCTACATACTCTTGCACGCCCGTTTTCAACGTAGATACTGTAAGGATGTCGCCAACCCCGATAATATAGTCAGGGAACCCGCTTATCTCTTTGTATACTTTGTTTTGTTCAAAGCTCGGTACCTTTTCAGGGGGTGTTTCTTCTTTTGGTTTTTCATCGGCAGGATTTGGCAACAACCCGATTAAGGTTAGGGGTACTTCTTTATTATCAACGGATTTTTTTGATGTAGTTGATGTTGAGGAACATCCAATGAGAACTATCATGCATAAAACGGAAATTACTATCTTTCGCATCTTATTTATCTCTATAATTGTCTACATTTTATGGGATATTTCATAGCCTTAAGCAGGGAATTCTCATAGATTTTATCGTTAAAGCTTAAGAAAATAATCTCACTCTTTCTTCAACTCGGTATTTATATGACCTGTTAAATGATATTTATTTTCAGAGTATACCATAAATGAAATGAAAAAACCAAATATTTGTAATATTTTTCATAATGTAAAAAAATTGACTTTCAAAGGAGTATTTTGTTTAGAATTAATATTTAAGACATCAATTTTTATCCATGTCAAGGCTGCAAATAAGGCAAAGGTGTTCCGTTAAGGGTTGTCCAACAAGAAAGGTTTCAGTATTATGGTCAGCACATAAAGAACATCTTACATTGCTTAGCCGAGATGCCTTTCTTCCGTAGTACCCCAGTGCCTCAATATTTGTGCGAACAAACTCCCGCCTTTTTTCAAATCCATAACAGGTTTCCAGGAATGACTGTGTATCAAACCGGTTCGTCACAGCCATTAAGAGCGAAAACTCTTCATCTGGTTCGTTCAAATGTTTATTGTAGCTGACCCTTGCATACAGTACTATAGCATTTTTTTTGCTTTTTGTGTCCGCCTTGAATATTGTATCGCCGTCTCTTTTTAGTAATGTATGCTTAACATAATTGTCCCGAAGATATTCTCCAAATTTTTCTTCTATAAAAGATGCTGAAAAGTTTCTGTCGAAACGCATCCTGTAAAGTATATATTTTACATCCAGCATATCGTGTGGGTCTAAAACAAATTCCCTTAGTCTGAATCCTTGACAATATTCTTGTATGCTAATAAGTTTGCGGGAGAGCGCTTCGCTGCTTAATAATTCTTTTACTCTGTCTTTTAATAAAAACGACAGGTGGTAGACATTGATTCCGTAAGCAAAATCATCGGCGGCTTTATCGCCTGCAAAATCCCTCAAATGTCCGGACAGCGAGTGATAATACGGCACAATCTCAGGCATAGCCAGCATTATTGCTCGCGCAATGGCTACGCCAATAAATCGTTTTGAGAGCAAACGCATTGTGGATTCGATTTCTGCAACCACTCGCAATGTAATAAGGTTTCGCTTACTATCAGCGATTCGACGTAGTTCTTCTGAAAGAAATGGTTGAGAAATTTTATGCTGCACGATCTTTTTTATATGTGCGCCTGTTGGACATGCCCCGCAACCAAGGCATTGCGCTTCTGCCTGAGGACGCCCCAGACAGTACTCACGCTCTGTGAAACGAATTGACCGCTTATATTCTTCCCACAGGAATTCCTTTGTAATTCCCGGATTTATGTCATCCCATGGGAAAATTCGTTCTTTTCCCTTTTCCTGAAAGTAGCCCCCTTCGGACAATCCCAATTCCTTTAAGTAGGCACGCCAGTTGTTGAGCGCTTGCTTTGGCATAGTATTGTAATAAAGAAAACCGTCGGTAATTGATGAACGAATAAGTGCCGGGGTCAGCCGTCTATCGCCCATAGCTAGTAATTGCATCAACCATGTTTCTTCATACGAGGCGCTTTCCCTGAATTCCATACCGTTTAATTTACAAATACGTTCAATTTCCCTTTGCGTCTTCTTTTTGTTTTCAATGGCGGTAAGACAGGCGTGAAATTGCAGTGGAGTGTGCGGTGGGAAATACAAGGGCGTTAGGCTGAAAATAATGCGCGAATTAACGCCAGACATGCTTTTTAAATCCCCCATGCGTTTTACGAAATCTCCAAATTCCAAAAAATCTTCTGTTTGTTCCAAGCCTGTGCTGATTAGAAAAATCTTGAGTTCCCTGACGCCTCTCTCAAGTAAGAATTCACATGCCTTATAGATTTGTGCTTCTGTAAGATTCTTGTGCAGATAACGCCGTAATCGCTCACTGATGCCTTCCATCCCGCAGCTAACCGTTGTTTTTCCAATTATCTGCTGTACTTCCGCAAGAAATCGGTCTGTGGATAACAGGTCAAACCGCTGGCTTTTCAGGCTAATGTTGGCTATTTCACCATAAAACGACAAGATTAGTGGGTACAGTTCCGCATGGGTGTTAAAATTAAAACTTAATAAATTGACAGTGTCAAGCCCCTGATGCGCTTTTGCCATTCGTAGCGACTCTAAAAGTTTAGATAAGGAACGCTCTCTATATGGTTTTCTTTCCCAGCTTTCAGCGCAAAAGGAGCAAAAGCATGGACAACCATTACTGATTTGCAAATTCCCGGTACCCAGCGTTTCTGTTTCATACCATATAGGACTGGATTCCATTGCCCTTGCTTGATTGAGGTCGTACATGATTGCGCTTTTTACAGGGTATGACACATAGGGTTCTTTCGGTGTAATTTCTACCAGAATTTCTTCAGTTTGTTTATTGTTTGATCCATTTAGTAATCCCCCCTCCCCCCCTTTGTTAAATGGGGAATCAGGGGGATTAAGAGCAGTAATTTGACTGTAATTCACTGTGTTATGTACAACTGTTTTATACCGATGCTCATACTTATCCGGTTCGTAAAACCCATCCACCTTTCCATGACATGCGCGCAAAATTTCTGCTTTACTCCAACCCGAAGCTTTTCCACTTTTTACAATTTCTAAAAATTGTTTTATAGAAAATTCCCCTTCACCAACGAAAACAGCATCTACAAGCCCATAATTATTTCCAAATCCCTGTCCTTCAATAGGTCCGTGTAATACTGAAGTAACGGCGGCGCTGGCCCCTCCAAGCACGATTAATGGAACATCAGGGCGCATAAGGCGCTC
>JAHFOX010000069.1 GCA_023261445.1 Planctomycetota bacterium | reverse complement strand
ATTTATTTCTGCTTCTAAATTTTCATTAGTTACCTCGAGCTTCTTATCTTTAACAAATTGCGTTATTAACATTTGATTAATCAGACCCTCAATTACTTGTCTTGTAATTGCCTGAATTTGTTCTTTTGGAATCTGATTTTCATACCTTTTTAGTATTTTATCAACTTCTCCTTGGGTAATACTTTTATCGTTTACGGTTGCCAGAACCTTACTTGAACTATCCTCCTGCTTGGCGGCTGTGTCTTTCTGATTAGAGGCTGGAGCTGCTTCTTTCTTTGGTTCGCTCACTTCTGTCTTTGGCGCAGCCTTCTCTTTTTTTGCAGGTGGAGAAGATTTTTTTGCATCCGATTCCGCAGCATAAACGCTCAAATGAACACACAATATTCCACTCAATACAATCACTAACGGCTTAATAACTCCCCTAAACATTGATTTCTCCTATAAAAAATTACATAAATAAATAACGATTTTATTTTAATATATATTTAGTAATAAAGTCAAACTACTTATTTTTATTTAGCAATACTTAGAATTGCAGAAATCACTAATCTTAAACACTATCCTTAACTTTTGTTATCTCCTCCAGGTGCTTCATCCCAATTGATTTCACGATTATTAAGCCGCCGATAATCGTCCATATATAGTTTGTTAAAAATTTCCATATAACGAGGAAAACACCAATAATGTAGGACGACACAAATGGAGAAAAAAGGGCGTATCCAACACCTTCCGACACACCACTGCCTCCGGGTGTGGGCACGTAATAAAGCAGAAAGTTCAACACACCTTGAATTATAAACGTACTAAGCACTTTTATATCACACCCCATGCCCTTCAATATCATTGGTGCAACTAGAAATTGAGCGGTAATCATCATTGCAGTGTAAAAAACAACTAGAACTAAACGCAAGCGCCTATTTTGGAGAAACTCCTTTAGGCTTGATTTAAAATCTTCAACAATATGCAAAAGACTATGCCTTAATCTTGAAGTCCTTCCCCTAAAATATTTGAATTTTTCAAAATTGCTAAATATTAAATCCAGCGCCCTTTTTGCCGAGTGCGGAGCAAAATAAAGGTAAATGAAGAATATTACTGTCACAGCAAAGAAGATAGCTACATAATCAAATATCATCTTTAAACCAATACTCGATAACAACTCATGATGGAAATAAATAATGATTGGGCCGCCGATGGCAAAAAACGCCATGGTAATCATCGTGCGCAAAAAGGCAATTGCCGTTGCCTTCCCAAAGGCCACCCCCTTCTGATTCAGCATATAAACCAAGAGCGGTTCACCTCCTGCTGATGACGGTGTAATATTTGCCAGAAAAGTGCAGGACAATATAGCTTTTAAACCGTGGAAGAAAGGGATTTTTACACCCACAGCCATAGTCAATACCCTTAGACGCATCACGTCAAAACACCACGATAAACATATCATAAAAAATGATAAAACCAGGAATCTGGCATCAATGGATCGGAGCGCTTGGAGGGTTTTCGTGTTCGTTGTAAAAATAATTAAAAGACAAATAGCTAAAACTGTGACTCCACAAAAGATTTCAAGCCCTTTTTTAATTGTCATATCTTAAAAGCCGTAATCGCAAGTATGGGTAGTGTTATTCTGATTGTTACGTGGATTTTTTCACGTAGAACATCATATCTATAAATCCACGCCTGATCATCATCACAGCGATAGCCGCCAGTAACAAGGAGGCAACCTTAGCAAATGCTTTAGAACCACCATCACCCATCAGTTTATATATGAAATTTGATTTTAAAAATATAATCCAAACAATTAATAGATTTACCACTAAAGAAGTCACAGTAGGAATGTAACCATAGGTATCCACTGTAACAATGATGGTAGTTAAAACGGCTGGTCCAACCACAAGCGGAATACCCAAAGGAACGACTCCCATTGTTGGCGTTATCACCCTATTGCTTTTTTGTGAAAACAGCAAATCATTAATGGCAAACACAAGCAACAAGAGGCCCCCCGCCATCTTAAAATCATAAATCTCAATACCCAACACTGAAAAAACAAACTTTCCAAGCGCCAAAAAACCAATGCTGACTGAAAGGGCGGTAACAACAGACTGGTTCGTAATTTTTATTTTTTGTTGTCTTTCCATCCCTTCCACTAACGACATAAAAATCGGCAGTATCCCTACAACGTCAATCGCTATAAAGAGCGGAATAAAGGCGAGTAGAAAATTGTGCCAATGTTCAATATGTAGTATCTGCAACTCTTTCATATATTAACCTGTCAGGCAATATTATGTTTATTTAGTTTATTATAAAGGCTGGCACGGGATATCTGAAGCATTTTTGCGGCTTTCTCTTTGTCCGCATTTACTAACTCAAGGGTATTAATAATTACTTGCCGTTCAACTTGATCCATCAATATTTGTAACGGTTTCCCCGATAATTCCTGCAGAAAACCAATTTTTTCCTGATACAAAGGAATATCCACAAGTTCAATCATTTTCCCCTTACAAAGAATTACCGCTCGTTCAATCACATTTTCCAATTCTCGTATGTTCCCTTGCCAGGTATATGACATAAGTTTGTTTAACGCCTCACGAGAAATCCCCTCCACAACCTTTTTGTTCTTCTTGCTATGAATAGAGAGAAAATGCGAGGCAAGCAACGAAATATCGTCCGTTCGTTCCCTTAACGGAGGAAGAAAAATACGAATGACATTAAGTCTATAGAAAAGGTCTCTGCGAAAAAGGCCTTTCTCAACAAACACTTCGAGATCTGCATTGGTTGCCGCAATAATGCGCACATCTACTTTTATTGGTTTGTCACCCCCAACAGCCTCAAACTCACTGTCTTGTAATACCCTAAGTAACTTTGCCTGAACTGCAAGAGAAATATTGCCAATTTCATCCAAGAATATAGTGCCATGATCTGCTGTCCTGAAACGACCTATTCTGTCTTTTATGGCACCCGTAAAAGCCCCCTTTTCATGACCAAAAAGCTCACTCTCCAATAATGTTTCTGTCAATGCTGCGCAATCTACCTTGACAAATGGATAGTTCTTGCGAGCGCTATTATAATGGATAGCCTTCGCCACTAACTCCTTGCCCGTACCTGTTTCTCCTTGTATCAAAATATTGGCTTCTGTGTTAGACACATTAGATATAATTTCATAAATTTTCTTAATCTTCGAACTTTCACCAATAATATTGCCAAATGTGTATTTTTCTCCAAGTTCCGAACGTAACCGATCCACCTCGCCCTCAAGGCGTTGAAGTTGCAATATCCTTTCAATAACAATGATAAGTTCGTCACGTTTAAATGGCTTTGTAATATAGTCAGAGGCGCCAAGTTTCATTGCTTCCACAGCATTTGTAACCGTACCGTAACTGGTCATTACAACTACATCTATCTGTGGATTTTGTTGTTTGACCTTTTTTAAGACTTCTATACCATCCATATCCGGCATAACCAGATCGGTAAGAATAATCGTGTAGATTCCATTCAGAAATATCTTTTCAATAGCCTCTTTACCGCTAGTTACAACATCCGAGGCGTATCCCTTGCTGTTCAGGAGTTCCTTACACATTTCTCCCATAGCTTTGTCGTCGTCTATAACTAATATTTTCTTCAAAACACTTGCCCCGCAAATCTAAATTTATAAACATTAATCATATCGGCAATGATATAACAAATTTCGTCCCATTACTCACATTGTTTTCTAAAGCTATTTTACCATTATGTGCAGAAATTATATTACTACAAATAGACAACCCTAAACCCGTTCCCTTACCTGGCTCCTTGGTTGTAAAAAAAGGAGTAAACAGATGCTTTTGATCTCCTAGCGGTATACCCACTCCATTATCCTCAAAGAAAATCTCAACTGACCTTGTTTCCTTATTCAACCGTGTTTCAATAAATATATCCCCCCCTTGCGGTAAGGCATCCACAGCATTATTTACAAGGTTCAAAAATACCTGCTGAATCAGATTCCCATCTACTAATAAAGGAGGTACGTGTTCACCAAAAGTACGATGTACCTTTATCTTATGAATTTTTAAACGATGTTCAACCAGCAATAAGGTGTTGTTAATTAAATCGTGGATATTGCACAATTTTTTTTCATAATTGGATTTCCTTGAAAAATCCAATAGATTTCTGATCGTCTTTTGACACTTTACTATCTGTTCGGAAATGATTTTGACACGACCAAGCAACCTTTCATCCTGAATATCTTCCGTTAATAATTCACAATAACCAGAAATTGTTGTAAGGGGGGTATCCAACTCATGAGCAATACTAGACGCAAGTATCCCCATGGAAGCCATTTTTTCGGCTTGCAATAGCTGGCTCTGTGTAGATTTAAGCTCTTCATAGGCATGCCGAAGTTCGCGCACACGCCTGCCAAGCTCTAGGCGCTGTTGTTCCCGCTCTTCTTCCAACAACTTTCTGTCAGTAACATCCCTAAAAATTTCTACGGCATACTCCACATTGCCATTTTTATCTAAAATAGGAAATGCAAACTTTTCAATGCAAAACTTCTTTCCGTCTAGCCCTGGTTCCCATTTGACTGTCTGTTGCGGCATGGCTGTTTCAAAGACCTTGCCTGTCACACAATTCTCACAGGGTACGCTTTCCTTCCACAATTCTGCATAACACTTATTTCCTAAAAGCAGTTGACGTTTTTTCCCTGCCACCCTGCTGGCTGTTTCATTCATAAATATGATTTTAAAGTCTCTATCAACAATATTGACACAATCTTGAATCCCATCCAGCGCCGTTTGTAGAAATCTTTCTGAAACTTCCATTGTATCTCCTAAAAGAAAAAACACTTTAGATTTTATTATCATGGAAGGCATTAATAGAAAAATTAATATAGCACAAGTCTTAACACTATCGCAATATATAATTTACTCAGCACTAAACAAAGATACCGACTCCTGAAAAATTTGGTTAAAATCAAACTTAAAGGAACAAAATAAAGCATGTCTATGTTATATAAATAGTTTATTAACAATAAGATATTAATACATATTAAAGTCTCAACCTATTGTTATGTAAAGAGTTATTTTCTTTTCTATTGACATTCTTAGTTTATTTGATAAAATGCTTGCGTAGTAATTTTCTAGATTATTATAAAAGATTCGACATCGGAAAACACAATTTAAGAAACATATAACTTAACAAACATCACGAAGTCATGCAGCAATGCTGAGAGTGTTCTCAGGCGCATGGTTTATTTATCTTAATTAATGTAGTGTGAGGAGGAGAGTAAGATGTTGAAGAAATTTGGTTATAGCCTTGTGATAGTGGGTGCATTGATGTTTGGCGTTGGTATTGTAAATACAGTGTTGGTTGGTTCAGCTATGGCAGAGGAAAAGAAATGCGACAAATGCGGTCATCTACCATCCAAGCCTGAAAAGGACTGCAAGTGCGAATGCCATGCACCAAAAAAGTAATATAGCAAATATTAGAACAATTACCTTAATTTAAGGTTATATAAACAAAAAGGCAACTCATAATGAGTTGCCTTTTTGTTTTACAAAGATTAATCTAACTAATTATTAAATTATTTATTAATTCATCATAACATCTTCCATAACTACACAACTCTATCTTTCTTTCATTTTCAGAAACAACCGTTAAGGTTGTTTTCAAGTATTTCTCAGGTAAACAACCCGGCACTTTATCTGCCCATTCTATAATAGACACACCATTTCCGTAGATTATCTCATCACTGCCGATATCCAACATCTCCAGAGTGCCTTTTAGTCTATATGCATCAAAATGATATATCGGAATACGCCCCTCGTATTTATGCATCAATGAAAATGTGGGGCTTTTAACAGACCGCTTATCTTCGACGCCTAGACCCCGTACAATACCTTTTACGAGTGTCGTCTTTCCCGCGCCAAGTTCACCAATTAAGGCAACAACATATCCCGGCTGTAACAAACTTCCAAGCCTTTCTCCAAATCGTAACGTTTCACTTACGCTAGAACTTTTAAACGTCAATTTTTTTTCTTTCACGATTTAAGATGCTCGTAGCCATGCGGTTTTATACGACGGATATTTCCACCAGAATACTTTATTTGAATACCGCTGGCACTGGTAATCTCTCCAATACAACTAATCAACCCTCTACTAAACAAGCGCGATTCCAGAACCTTTTTTGCCTGATTCTTGGACAACACCACCAACAATTCATAATCCTCACCATCAAACAATGCATGATAGCGTGCTGTCTTGCCTGTTTTCTTTGACATTTTTACTGCCGCCGCTGAAATTGGAATTTTATCTTCGTACAGAATAGCGCCTACCCGGCTTTCTTCCATGATATGGTTCAAATCTGCTGTCAATCCGTCACTAATATCAATCATAGCATGAATTATAAAATTTTTGTTTAAAACAAGACCCTCTTTTAGCCGTGGTTCAAAATAAAGGTGTTTGCCAAGAAGCGACCCGCCCAGCGTCCCAGTTACCAGAATCATATCTCCTGCCTTCGCTCCTGAACGACGTATAGGGCTTAAACCATCATTCCTTCCCAACATGGCGACATTAATACATAAAGGACTGCGCCCGCTAATAATATCGCCGCCAACAATCTCTATATTATACTTATCCGCAATACTCCATATACCTTTATACAATTCCTTTGCAAACCTTTCGGTAGTATGTTCAGGAAAGCAAACAGAAATCACTGCAACTGTGGGCTGACATCCCATCGCTGCCACATCACTGATACTACATGCAATTGCCTTTCTACCAACATCACGAACGGTACATTTTTTAAGATCAAAATGTGTACCATCCACTAACATATCAGTCGTAATGAGGCAGAGTCTGTCTGAAGAAACATCTATTACCGCACAATCATCCCCTATACCAATAATAACATCCTTGCGTCTTTTCTGCCTCTTCCGAATCCACTTTATGAATGAAAATTCACCCATTATTAACCCTTACTTATAATCAATCAGAAAATAATTCCTGCCGCAAAGTTTATACACGCATTATCATTTGCAATATAATAACATCTTTAACTCATCAGACTCAATATTTTAAATTCATTTCTCATGTAAAACATTTTTAGTTTGACTCTATATCTTTTTATTAATATTATCCTGAAATTAAGGAAAAATATCATAATGCAATATCAATCAAACCAAACTGAAAACAATAACAATAATTTAAAAAAAGTTGCGCTAAAATTTATTGTTTTACTTGGCATAGTCAGCCTCTTTGCAGATGTAACGTATGAAGGCGCACGCAGCATAAATGGTCCGTATCTGGCTATACTTGGGGCAAGCGCAACAACAGTTGGAATTGTTGCAGGATTTGGGGAATTGATCGGATATGGCTTGCGGCTTGTCTCAGGGTATATCAGCGATAAAATAGGAAGATATTGGGCAATCACACTATTCGGTTACACACTGAATATGCTGGCCGTTCCCGCGCTGGCTCTGGCTGGACGTTGGGAAATTGCAGCCGTCCTTATGATTACAGAACGTATAGGAAAAGCAATTCGAACGCCAGCGCGCGATGCAATGCTTTCCCACGCAACCAAGGTGATCGGAAGAGGAAAAGGTTTTGGACTGCACGAAGCGCTGGACCAGATTGGAGCTGTACTAGGTCCGCTTATAGTTGCTGGAATTCTTTATTTCAAAAAAGATTATAGAGTTGGTTTTATCGTTCTGCTTATACCCGCTATGATGGCAATAAGTGTACTTATAACAGCCCGATGGTTATATCCAAAACCGCGTAATTTAGAAACAGTCTCACCCGAAATGGAGACAAAAGGGCTCCCGCGCGCATTTTGGCTTTACCTCGTCGCTGTTGCATTTATTGCGGCAGGTTATGCAGATTTTCCACTAATTGCATATCATTTCAAAAAAGTATCCATTGTTTCAGACAGCTGGATTCCTGTTTTTTATGCTATTGCGATGGGTGTTGATGCCATTGCAGCGCTTTTGTTCGGATACATGTATGACCGCAAAGGCATTTCTGTACTGATTATAGCTTCTCTCCTCTCAACATTCTTTGCCCCACTGGTTTTTTTAGGTGGTTTCTCTTTTGCCCTTATCGGAATGACATTGTGGGGGATAGGTATGGGGGCACAGGAATCCATTATGAGGGCGGCTATTGCAGACATGGTTCCGGCTAACAGGCGAGGTACTGGATACGGTATTTTTAACGCAGGCTATGGACTATTTTGGTTTCTCGGCAGCGCTTTAATGGGAGTTTTTTATGACATCTCGCTTATGTCTCTCATTGCATTCTCCGTTGTAGCGCAGTCTGCCTCTATCCCGTTACTTCTCATGGTCCGAAAAAAGTTATAATAATTTCTCATAAATTTAAAAGATAGGTTAAGGTATGTCAATTAATTTCAAAGGCAATTTCTCAGCCACGGCAATCGGAAGTCTCCCGCATACAGACGTAAAAGTTGCTTGTACTCTTATGTTCAAATCGCTTCCCGATATCCCATGCTGGCCTCAGTTACCCAAGCTTAGCATCAAAGAAGATATGTGTATTCAATACACAGAAGGACTACCTTGTACTACTATAAATGCAGATGGAAAAACAATAAGCATAGATGTTTCAAAAGACACGTCGAACGCATTAGAGGTTTTTTATAATAAATATCTGAAAAATGACCCTGAACAATTCAAGATGAGCCATGACTGTTCTGCGGGTTTTTATGCCATGATCGAGCGACTCAACAAGTCCATGCAGAAACCTTATCGAGCACTCAAAGGTCACGTGGCAGGCCCAATCACACTCGCCAGTTCTATAAAACTCTCTACGGGCATTACAGCTTTATACAGTGAGGAATTTTTTGACGTAATTATCAAATTAATTTCCATGAAGGCGTATTGGCAGTTCACAAAACTATCTCAATATGGACTTCCTGTCATTATCTTTGCTGACGAACCTTACCTTACAAGCTTCGGTTCGGCGTTTATGAATATCAGCCGTGAAAGGGCAATTAGCGCACTCAACGAGGTGTATGAGGCTGTTCAGTCTCACGGAGGCTTAACAGGGACTCATTGCTGCGGCAATACTGACTGGGCTATGCTTATGGAATCAAAGGTAGATATTATCAGCTTTGATGCTTATGAATTTATGGATAAGTACCTGATGTATTGGCGTGAAATAAAGGCATTTCTTGACAGAGGAGGTTATCTTGCATGGGGTATTGTTCCAACCTCCCAGAAAATAATGAATGTATCGCTAGATGATCTGGTTAAAAAACTGGAGGAAGGCATTCGGTTTCTTACTGGCAAAGGGTTGACAAGCAATTTTATTAAAGAAAGGTCAATCATAACCCCAAGCTGTGGAACTGGGACATTGACTATTGAGGAGGCAGAGAGAGTAATGGCGCTGACTCACGAAGTTTCTACTGCCATGAAAAATTATATGTGAGAAGTCGTAAGCCAGCTGATTTTTATTTTATCACATAGCGCGGCGTAGCCACAACCAAAATGAATTTAACCACAAAGGCACAAAGAGCACAAAGAAAATGAGCATGGAATTTAAGATTTACGATTTGGGATTTAATTCCACACTTCGAAATCATAAATCTGCCCTTATGTCTTTGTGGTTCGGAAAAACTTACCAAGGAAAGAAGTTTTTACAAATTTGTAATACTGACAAACACGGAAAACTGCGCCCTTCGGACATCCAACTTCCAACCTCCTACTTCCAGATTCCAGCCTTAACCGTGAATTACGGATAAGACAGCTCATTATGCAAATACATTCGGATTAACACAATTTTTAGGCTTCTGCCCCTTTAACACAGTAACAATATTTTCCGCCGCCATAATCGCCATCTTTGTACGTGTCTCAATTGTAGCGCTGCCCAGATGAGGCATCAAAACCACATTTTCCAGTTCTACAAGACCCGTCTTCAATTTTGGTTCTTCTTCATAAACGTCAAGTCCAGCGCCTGCAATTTGCTTATTTCTCAAGGCATTTACCAATGCCGCTTCGTCAATCACTGCCCCACGCGCCGTATTAATGAGATATGCCGTCTTTTTCATTAAAGAAAGCTCCTTTGCGCCAATCAAGTGTTTTGTCTTTTCAGATAGAAGGGTATGGATTGAAATAAAATCTGATTCTCTCAGCAGTGTCTCTAAATCTACTCGTTTAGCGCCAAGCATCTCCTCAAGCACGGCGTTTCTGTTAGTATGCGTGGTATAAAGCACCTTCATGCACCACCCCCTTGACCGCATGGCCATAACAGTTCCGATCCTGCCAGCCCCAATAATACCTAATGTTTTTCCTACAATATCTCCTCCCAAAAGCATCATAGGAGACCAACCTGTAAATCTGCCAGTACGCATAAGTTTATCGCCTTCTACAACCCGCCTTGTTATTGCAAAAAGAAGCGCCCATGCCATATCCGCTGTACTGTCTGTTAATACACCGGGCGTATTCGTTACGACAATACCCTTTGCGGTAGCAGCCTTAACGTCAATATTGTCGTATCCCACCGCATAGTTCGCAATAATTCTCAAGCTTGTCCCTGTATGTTTTAAACAGGGATCTGTAGCTTCATTTATCAAACGCGCATCTATCCTATCAGAAAGCATCGTGAGTATCGCATCCCTGCCTTTTACCTGCCTCAAAAGCTCATCATAGGTCAACGGCCTGTCATGCGGATTTGCTTCCACCGTTTGACAAAACTTCTTTAGTATGTTAATCCCTTCTTCAGGAATTTTTCGGGTAATAAATACACTGAATGGCATCTACTATTTCCTTTAAACGTAAAACTTAAATCTTACAACTCTCATTTGCCCATAAATCATTTGCAATATTCCTTGTACAAACTCATATAGTCTACAATCCTTTTTATTGCCTCAGGGCGTAAATCCTGTTTGAGTTCCTTATTCTGTAATACCTCTTCTGTAAGTCTCCACACCTCACACCAGTCTGAATCAAAGGCTATTTGTGCCTTTGCAATGGCTAAAATAATCGAAACCGTAAAACTCTCTTTCATCATCTTATGTGCTTCCGCAAGCAAAGGCAAAGCCTTCTCCGGATGAAAGTAATCATCCATTGCAGTCAAATAACCCAGACAAAATATCTCATCTGCGCTTAAGAAAGCCGTATCCAGTTCTGTAATTGACAAGTGATATAATAACGCCAGGTAATATGCATATAATTCTGCATTCTTTTTCCCCTCGAATCTCCATGAAAGTCCATTAATCACCGCTGCCTTAACATCTATGGGATTTTCCGGTGACGTCAGAAATTCGGCAATTTCCAAACCCATCACACCTTCCAGATGCGCCCTTTCCACCATTTTAACGTCCCTATACGCCTCATAAAAATCGGTAGCCGTATCGGCGAATCCGCATGGCTTTTTCTCGACAATACAAA
>JAHFOX010000068.1 GCA_023261445.1 Planctomycetota bacterium | reverse complement strand
TGTACTGAGGCGCAGACTTCTTTAAATAATTCCATATCTTCTTTATTCACAACACCGCTAGGATACGTTTTTTCTTTATGTATTCCTTCCAGCCTATGCATCACCCCTTTCAAATTCCCTGATGCCTTCCGGAAATCAACAATATATTTCTTGTTTCCTGTGATAATGTAATCGTTTGCAGGCATCAATATTTTGTTTATTGCAAGTTGGAGCGCACCTATTATTTGCATCTCCTCAGATATGGCTATAATTTTTTTAGGGGTATTGTAGACGGTTTTTAGATTATAACGGCTTGTAATAATAAAAACGATTAGGGGCAAGAGTAATATTGGAGACGCAATAAAAAGCTTGGTGCGGATACTGAACGACATACGGCATTCCTTCTTATAAAAAAGAATTCTTTACGGTGACAATATTTTAACAAAGTAATGTAATTAAGTTAATATTCAAGTTTGCTCACCCAGTCGGGATATCTTATTCCCTCAACGGCGTCGTACGGAGGGGTATAAGGCTTAATGTCAATGAGAGGCGTTCCATCCAACACATCTAATCCTTTAACCTTGAGTATATTCCCATTTCTTTCAATAATTTTGACTGTGGTCATTCCAATAGGATTGGGCCTCCAGGGACAGCGGCAGGCAAATATACCAACCTCCGGCACATCCTTTCTTCCCTGAGGTCTCATTTTAAGCTTGACCTTATCCACTTTATCTAACCAATAAAGAATGATTAGATGAGAATAATCATTAATTCCCTCCAGACCTTCCGCATAGCTTGCGTCCACGACTATTTCTGTAACTAAATCCTGCCATCCGCCAAATCTGGATTGTTTTACAGGACTTTTAATATAACCGATAGCTTTTAATTGCATAATGTTTCTCCTCTGAGATTAATATTTTTTACTCCTCTGCAAACGTTTGATGAATCTTGGCAGGAACGCAACCATGACAAAGAATCCCAATGCCAGCAGTATATTCCGAATTGTACCTCCTCCTATTACTGCACTGCGTCCAGCATAGCCAATATAAGTATAAGCAATAGCGCCGGGCAGCATACAAATATAGGACGTAACCACATAATGAAACAGGCGGATACGCGTAAGCCCCAAAGCATAATTCAATAAATTAAAGGGAAACAGTGGCATAAGACGAACAAACGCCACGAAACGCCAGCCTTCTGTTTCGACACCTGCTATCAACTGCTTCAACCATCCACTGGCTTTGCGTGATACCCAATCCGATGCGAGATAACGGGCTATAATAAACGCTATTGTTGCACCAATGGCAGCCCCTGTCAAACTGTAAAATGTTCCCCAAATCGGCCCGAACAGAATGCCGCCTGCAAGAGTCATTACCGACCCCGGCAGTAGCAGTACAGTGGAGATTGCATAAATTCCTATGAACAGAAGTGGAGCAATTATCCCATAATTTGTAAGCCAATTTTCAAATGCGACGATATTAAATTGTTTGCGATAAATAATTGCAGTCGTAATTCCAGCTACCAGAAAAATAAATAGCGTGATACGGACGATGCTAGTGGTTTTCATTTGATTTTCCCCATTTACGACCGCTGATTGTATAGTCAGTTAATTTGCCAAGAAAGGGAATTGCAAGCATACCATGCAATATCGTGCAGTGTTTTGTATCGCGGAAACCTCGAAGGCCAATAGTCATTCCTTCGTGTCCCATTTGGGGCTGATTTCGGTAAGTACCCAGTAAGCGGTCCCACCACGGCACGTTAAAACCGAAGTTCGTGTTAGTCTCGTGTTCCTCAACCGAATGGTGCACTCGGTGCATGTCAGGAGTCACAATAAACCAGCGTAACGCCCTATCTATACTGAGAGGCAAACGCACATTACCGTGATTAAACATGGAGGTAGCATTCAGCAGCACTTCAAATACGATTACGGCAAGTACGGGCGGTCCTATAACAACTACCCCCGAGAACTTAATCAACATAGAGAGTAAAATCTCAAAGGGATGAAACCGGATGCCGGTAGTAACATCAAAATCCATATCCGCATGATGCATACGGTGTATTCTCCAGAAAACAGGAATGGCATGGAACATCACATGTTGTAAGTAAATGATAAAATCCATGCTAATTACCGATAGGATAATAACCGCATTATACGGGATATGAAAGTAATTAAAAAAACCCCATCCGTGCTCCCGTGCAAACACAGCCATACCTACAGCGGCTGTGGGAAAGGCGAAACGCAACATAAAACTGTTAAGGAACACTATTCCAATATTGTTAATCCATCGCAGCAGCTTCGAGACCGTACTCACTCGCCTTGGTAAAACCAGTTCCCACAGTGCCATAACCAATAAAATGCCGAAAAAGAATCCGAGGCGAATGTATAACTCATGGCTAATTACAAACTCACTCACACCCATAACTAAATTTTAGCTAATGGTAAGATTCAATAACTCACAAAAATATTGGTAGTCTGTGAAAAAATATTTTTCCATGATTTTTAGATGTTTTATTCTTCTAATGCATCAACCATGTTTCCATCCTTCTTAATCTGCTCTATAAGTATTTCCCGTAAAATATCAAAAGCATTTAGCATTTTGGGGTTAGCAAGACGATAATAAACAACATTTCCTCCCTTCCTCGTAACGAGGATACGGCGGTCGCGCATCATGCCCAAGTGCTGGGAAAGATTACCCATGTCAATACCAATCCTTGTAGAAATATCTGTTACGTTCATCTCCCCCTCGCGGAGCGTATTGATAATCTCCAGCCTTGTAGGATGCGAAAAGACCTTACACATCTCTGCATGGTATTCGTATATCTTTTTTTCTATATCATTTTTTTGCATTTTTGGCATTTTTAATATTTCCAGTATATTAGTATTTTATATAATTATAAAATACTTTAACCCCTAAAACTCTTAACGTCAACAAAAATGATTTTAAAAATACAGGAAAGGTACTATACCGTTTGGTAACGTCTACATAAGTAGTTTATATCCAGAAATAATCAAAGATTTGGAAAGCGGCTTAAATCAAATTGGGTGTGAATAGCGGGAATTGCGAAGTTTAGGATTCAGAAGGCAACCATTAAATACAAGATGATGTGCTGGGATTCAAATATGTTTTAAATCGAACTTTTCACACATCGCATGGGAAAACATTGCGATTCGGATATAACGGCGTAATAAGACGCCCCGACTACAACCTAAAATTATTTTCAATCTTATCAAAATACCACTTTTTAGTCAGCATATCATAGGAAATCTGGCAGGCGAGATTATCGTTGATGACCACACTATATCGCTTCTTTAGCACACCTTCAATAGTTTGGTCCAGCCACTCATTTATAACTTCTTTTACCTTAAAAACTTTACCGCGCAGTTTAAAGCTGTAAGGAACCGCATAGTTAATCGTAAGGTCATTGACCGGCATCCATATAGAAGACCTTACTAAATGAACAATTGTAAATATTGAAGAAAAACACCAAAGGACTATAAAGGCGAAATAAAAGCACATCGAGAGAATTACCAGGTATTGTCCTTTAAATAAACCAACCAATTGAATTGTACCGCTGGCATACAACCCTATGGCAAGCGCAACCTCCCAATATCCCACAGTAAACGCAAATCCCTCACTGTTGGAAGTTCGTTTTCTAATTGCAAGAACAATCAGGAATGGCAACCACCATAATCCAAAAGACCAGAAAAACAGGGAAATCCCCTTTAAAAATGGGAGAAAATCAACAAATGGACCGCCTATGATATTTATATATTGATACAACGCAGAGCCTGTAAGCGCCGTTATTGCAGCCGCCCCTACATTCATCCAGTAAGGCGAGAGGCATGCATTACTATCGAACCGGTAAAAAACCAGTCTCATGATAATTAATGTCATAAAGATGAGATACAAACTCGCCCCTATAGACCACAAGGCAAAGGAAAATAATTGAAAAAATATCGCATGTATAATTGAATGCTCTGCAACAATTACGCCAAGGAAAGCAACAGATTGAGTGCCTGCGGTAACAAAAAACCAGCCTCCGTGCAATATATTCACTATTTCCCTATCTTCTGATTTATGGTGCAAGAAGAGGATGCTAAATGAAAATAGCGATATACCCAACCAGAAACCTATTGCTACATACCAGCATACACTGGCAGTTGTTTGCAGATGAAATATCCTGGAAAAGCAGACACCAACAAGACTGACAGCAACGACAACTGTAAAAAGATAAAGTGTCTTTTCAGGATTGATTAACTCATTCAAAGTTTCTTTATAAAACAAACACGCCCGCACAATCATAAAAACAGCTATAGATAAAAATGCGACCAATCCTGCTATAAAAAAGTACGGAGAAACCTTTTCGTAGCCGTACAATTGAGAAATGGAGGCAATTATCGTCGTCGCCGTAACGACAGTAAACCAACGGGTGTTTGATGAATAGGTTGCGATTTTTAGTACGCCCATAATATCAATCCTTACTTCATGGATTATTTGCCGTCAGGAATGGAAAATATATAATGACTAAATTCTAATATCGAAATTCTAAACAAATTCAAGTTTAGTATTTTAATATTCTGATACACGTTAAGGTCTTTGAAATCAAGCGCTCACTGCCTTCCTGTGCATCTTTATTAGTGTCTTCTCTTCCATAAAAGAGAGGCATATCAGGCATACAAGCGATACGAATATAAAACCTAACGAATAGTTATTCGTATAATCTCGGATAGTGCCCAGCATTATAGGAAGGAAAAAGCCGCCAAGTCCCCCTGCCGCACCCACCATACCTCCCACAGTTCCTGTATCTCTAGGAAAATATTCAGCCACAAGCTTAAATATAACGCCATTGCCTACACCCAAACAGATTCCCATCATATAAAATACAGTTAGTGCAGTCATTAAAGACACACTCAAATTAAGGAATATTAGTATGCTTAATATCATCAGTGAAAGCACTACTAATATACGCCTTCCGGGTATGCGGTCGCCCAGATATCCACCTAAAATGCGGGAAAAGGTGGTCGCAAATACGAATATTGCAGTAAGACTGCCTGCCTTTACCGGCATTATGTTATAAAAATCCCTGAAGTAAGACGGCAGCCATAATGAGAAACTTACAAAGAACCCAAATGTCATGAAGTAGAACAGACAAAAGACCCATATCAATTTTGAAGATTTATAGACCTTCATTTTTTCGCCAAAGGTTGGCGGTTTTACGTTAGCCGGCTTCGGAACATCAGCAGAAAAGAACCAATATACAAATGCCATTATTAGTAAAGGAACAGAATAAATCATAAACACCTTATGCCATCCAAAAGACTCAGCCAGCAACGGCGCCCCAAAAGTAGCAACGGCAGAACCGATATTCCCAACACCGTAAATCCCCAATGCCAAGCCTTGTTTTTCCTTCGGATACCACTGAGAAACCTGTGGAATTCCAATGGCAAAGGATGTACCCACTAAACCAAAAAAGAATCCGCATATCAACAAAAAGCTGTAACTATGAGCAAATCCTGCGATAAACATTGGGAAAAACCCAAACAAGAGCAGAATACTAAAAACCCTCCTGCCTCCGTATTTATCAGTAAAAACGCCGATAGGCACTCTCATAATTGATCCAAGCAAGACCGGCATAGCAAGCAGCAATCCCACTCCCGTAGAAGACAAATTGAATTCTGCCCTAAAATATACTGCCAATGGGGAAAATAGCGCCCAACCTGCAAAACACGTTGCAAACGCCAGTGTCGCAAGTATCAGCACTTTTGTATTCCCTTGTGGTGTTTGCACTAATGTATTCATAAAAACAATCTCCTTGAAAATTTTGATTATCGTTATACAGCTACGCTGTTTCGTTTGTCGGTGACGTCATTTACGATACGGACTTCGTTACCGATTGACAATACCACTTAAATTTGAAATTACAAACTCATCAGCATCTGAACAGGTTCAAATTCACTCCTTATCTTTATCGGGTATTGATCTATACCTTCGAGTGTTACAGAACTTGCTTGTTTTATAAAAAACAATTTTCCGTTCCTTGATTTCATCAGCGTATAAAACCCATTTACCTGTCCATCCCTGAATAGCATGGACAATGTCTTTTCATGATCAAAAGGATGTGCATATAATTCATTAACCTTTTTTCCGATTACGTCATCAGACGAGGTAAACCCAAAGAGTTTTGCACCCGCACTATTAATATGAGTAATCACACCATCGTATGAGGGTTCATATTCATACCAGCCTTTTAAATCCTGTACACCAAGAATTGCTTTAGACTCATCTTTTGTTAATAAAATTGTATTATTCATAATGTGTTTCTCCTAAGTTATAAGTTTAATTACGTTTTTTATGGTTTTATTTCCCAGGTCGCTACTGTTGTCTCTAACGATGGCTTTATAATACTTTTAACGACCGCTCTTCCCTCACTCTCTATATGAACAGTATTTTCTGATTTCAAAATTGGCATCCCTTCCTTGAATTTAGAAATGTTGCTTTTAATAAAATCTTCATCTCTCTGTGTAACAATTGAACCCAGAACATTTAATGGATTGGATACTTTGTATTTCTGCTCACGCAGATATCCGCGTTCCTTTCTTAATTCATAACCGTCCATGATAGCTATTACAAACCCAACCATAATAATGCTTGTTACACCCAGTGTGGCTTTCCTTGGCAGGGACATGTCTTTCAGCACATATCCTGTGGAAAGTTTCCTGTAAATTAATACTGCCAGAATAAAAGCTGGAATTATCATTACAACCATAAGAGGCATTATTATAGAATTAATATTATCTACCGTGCCCAAAGCCTCATCTGCGTCTAATTCCACAATCAGTCCCATGTTCAAGTCTTTAAGCCATGTCCATGCGCCAACTACCTTTAACCCGTCATAATCCATGTATCCGTCTAAATCATAACCACTAATTTTCCCCATAATACACTTTTCTACACCCTTAGTTGTCATCTGGGTTTCAGGGTCTACAACCTTAAAATATGACCTGTGAGTATTGCCGTTATCTTTATGGTCTGAAAATTTTGATTCTGTAATCATAATGCCATCTTTATTCACCAGATAACTTTCCCCTGTCTTTCCAAGCACAATGTTCTTCATCGCCCTATTAAGCACAGACGTATCCATCCACAACACAACAGCGCCGACTACATCATGATTTTGCCCTTTAACAGGATACGACATAAACATTGAAGGCTCATTATTAATATCACCATGGGAAAAATTAACAACATCAGAAATATATGGCTTGCCATCGTACAAAGTCTCTTGAATGTTACTAATGGATTTCTCTTTCATAATATTCATGCCTGCCAGGGATTTTTCATTTTCTGTTGTTGCCTGCACAATACCTGCGCCATCACAAATTAAAATTCCATTGTAACCGTAATCCAACTTTATACACTCTAACTGCGTCCTTAATCTGAGGTATTCGCCTGCCTCTTTTCCTTTAATCAGACTTACAAAATCATCATTGCCGTGAATAAACAATCCGCTTTGGATGGTATCGGAAATAGACCTTGCGTGCGATTTCCTTTCCTCGCACAGCATTGTAAGTATATCTTTCTGCTTGTTTATAATACCTTCCAGATTCCTCTGAACACCCTGCCTCAATTCAGCATTTGCCTTTGGGAATGCAATCATTTTGAACAAAACAAGTGGAAACAACCCAAAAAATACAAATGTAGCAATAACAAAAACTATACGTTGTTTAAACATTCTTATCATATTTCACCTCTCCTAACTAAAATCCCATGAAGTTATGAAATTAATCTATGCAACCTTTGTAAATTCATTAATACAAGCTTCAATATCATCCATGCTAAAAGGCTTTACGATAACCTTTTTTGCGCCTTTTCTAACTGCCTCCCTTGCAATATCACGGTCTGTATAGGCTGTAATAATCACTATGTTAGAATGAGAAATAAATTTTGTTCCCTGTATCTGCTCTAACAACTCTATGCCATCCATGCCCGGCATCTTCACATCCAGCAATATAATTGAGTATCTTTGCCTTTTAATCTCCTCCAACGCCTCTAAACCATTTTTTACAGCCTTTGTTTCGTAGCCGCTGTCTGTCAATGAATTCAGCAGTACCCTTCTGTATCCTTCTTCATCATCAACAATTAATATTCTTTTTGTCATCATCTTCACAAATCCTCTCGAAAATTGACTTTTTCGATAGTATTGTTTCGCAATGCCTGTACCTATAAAAATAAAAAACGCTTAGATTACTCTAAGCGTTTTCTATTTATGGAGTTAAAAAAAGTAAAAAAATTTTTGAACTTATTTTTGATAATCTAACTGCAAACAATTTGTTTCATGTTTAATTTCTAATAATAATCACAACTATATAAATTTTAAGTACATAACAAAGAACCACAAAAGCTTAACAAGTGGAAACAATTTGGTTGCAGTTAAGACACCTCATAATCTAATGACTTTACGTAGTAATATGTTTTTGGAGTACCAGCTTTTGTTTGGCGGTCTATTGTCGAACTTTAAATAACATTGAAATACCTATCCAAATAGCTTATACTTTTGCCGAATCCAATACAATTTAATGGCAGAAGACCTTTAGAAATAAAGAGATTGAAAATGAATACGAACAAAGGAAAGCAAGTATCAATATTTGAAAATAACATACTTCGAGGAATAGAAAAAGGCATCATTTCCGTTTTGGATAATAACGCTAAAATTACTTATCACTGTTCAAGGGAATATACAACAAGCTTTAAGAATCCAGAGGAAAAGGTAAGGGCATCGTATTTTATAGAATTGGTTTAGATTATGATTATTCACCGGAAAAAATTGATATAGAAGTCCCAGTACCAAGAAGGACACCAAAGGACAGAGCGGATTTGTCGTTTATGAAGATGAAAGAAACAAAAAAGAGATTTAAAGAAATGATTTTGGGTTAAGTTAATTAGGCAAAATGGGACACACACACAACTTTTTTAAAAGTAAAAAAGGATGGTCTCGTCAAAAGGATGGGATTTTTGATTGCTATTTATTGCCGTACATTGCCAAAATCCTTACAACACATAGGCCTTTAGTAATAATTGATTGTTTTGCCGGAAAAGGAAGATTTGATGACGGCAATACAGGTTCTCCAATAATAATTGCCGACCATATAAGTTCTGTTCTTGAAAGTGATAAAGAAAACAAGAACATACGCGGTTTATTTATAGAAAGCAAATACGGCAGAGATTTAGAAACCAATTTAAGAAATTACAAAAATTGTGAAGTATGGCAAGGTACTTTTGAAGAAAATGTAAACAGAATACTTGAACTAGATTCACGTTGTAATTTGTTTCTCTATATTGATCCTTATGGAATCAAATGTCTCGATTTCCAGCAGTTTGAACTAATAAAGAACAAGAACTTTTCTTCTTTAGAAATGCTATTAAATTTCAATTCTTTCGGATTCTTGCGTGAAGGGTGCAGATTATTAAATTTAAATTATGAAAATCTATTTAAAGATGATCAAAGCGAAGATGAATACGAATTGGACGAATCTAATACCACAGAGCGTATGAATAATATTGCTCATGGAGAATACTGGCAGTCGATCATTGACGATTATAAAAATGATAAAATTGATATGTTCAAAGCAGAAGAACTTTTCTTAAATGAATATATGAAACAGATTAAAAATCTGTTTGCGTATGTTGTGAATATACCGATTAGGTTAAAAATTGGAAATATCCCCAAATACCGTTTAATTTTTGGTTCTAACCACCCCCATGGTATGATTCTCATGGCTGATAACATGAGCAGACGTTGGAAGGAATTAAAAAATGTTCAGAGAGGTGGCCAGAAAGCGTTGTTTGAGTACGAATTCCCAGATCAGTCAATTCGGCCTGGCTTTGATTTAAAAGAAGGTATTTTGAATGTTTTGAGGAAGCATAATAAATCTCTGCTTCTTCAGGAATTGCTGGTTAAGCTATTTGAAAACTACGGAATCGCATTTTCTAAAAAAGATTATAATGATAAAATTAGAGAGATGGAAGGAAACCAAATACTAGTAGATAGAGAACCTGCATACACAAAAACGGGAAAGAAAGCTACTGCATTAGATTACCGAAAATATAAAATTATTGTGGGATTGAAATGTTGAAAAACAACCTTCTTGAATATATTAAAAGGAAATCTTTATTGTATAAGACAGGGGTAGAATACGGAGACTATACAATAAACCATGTTTTAGGTTGTTCTCATGGGTGTTTATATCCATGCTACGCTATGCTAATGGCTAGAAGATTTGGTAAAGTCGAATCATATGAAGAATGGCTAAAACCAAAGATCGTTGAAAACGCTATAGATTTACTAAAGAAAGAAATTCCAAATCATAAAACTAAAATAAAATTTGTTCATTTTTGTTTTAGCACCGACCCTTTTATGTATGGTTATAAGGAAATTGAAGAATTAAGTATTAAATTAATTAAAATGCTTAATGAAGCCAAAATTAAGTGTACTGCTTTAACAAAAGGTTGTTTACCTACAGAGCTGGTACAGCTTTCAGAAGGTAACGAATTCGGAATTACACTAATTTCATTAGATGAAAATTTCAGGAAGAAAAACGAGCCTTTTTCTGCACCGTATAAAGAACGAATAGAACGCCTTTATAAACTTCATAAGCACGGAATAAGAACATGGGTAAGTATTGAACCTTATCCTACCCCTAATATAATTCAGCAGGATTTTGAAGATATTCTAAATGCTATATTTTTTGTCGATAAAATTATTTTCGGAAAGATGAATTACAATTCAATGGTATCTAAATACTCAGGTTATAAGAAGTACTTTAATTCTTTAAGTGAAAAAGTAATTAAATTTTGTCAGAAAAACAATAAAGAATATCATATAAAAGAGGGCACGATTACAGATAATTTATAGACTTTATAAGTAAATGCTGTCTAAAAATTAGCCTTCGATTTAATATTATATCTCTTCAGCATCCGCTGGAGATATTGACTCTCTATTTCGTTCTCCTTGGTGGCGTTTGTTACATTTCCACTATTCTTATTTAACGCATTCGTTATGTATTTTATATTGAATGCATCGAGCGACTTCCTGCGCGCCTCTTGTAAGATTGAGAAAGTAATTCATCACAAACACTATCGACATTACCCGCTTTCAGAGGTATTACCTCTTTTCCTCCAAAGTGCCCCCGGCCCACGGCCAAGGCACGCCACTTCTTTAAGGACTTGGAGTTCCCTGAGCACAACGATATCATTGCCTTCGATATCGAAAATAACCCGGTAGTCTAGTCACCTATTCTGAATCGGTACGTTCCAATTGCTGGATCGCTGAGCTTGTCAGAATGCAAAAATGGGTTTGCTTGTAGTTTCAGGAGGGCTTTCCCAGTACGGTTCTTTACAAAGGGATCCAGTTTCTTTATATCCTTCTCAGCCCT
>JAHFOX010000008.1 GCA_023261445.1 Planctomycetota bacterium | reverse complement strand
GCGATCTGTGGGGTTACGGATGCGTCTGCAACAACAGAGCTTAAGGTAATAAATACCACAAATAACATTGCTAAATATCTTCCTATAGCAGTCATACTCACTCCTTTCAGTAAAAGGTTAAATTGACTTTACCGTTAGCGAAAATATTCCCGAGCTATGGAACTTGTCAGTGGCGGGCTATGGCAGGAACGGGTTTTGGCTGTTTTGCCTAATCGTAGAGTTAGTAAAGTAGCAATTAGAATAGCTAATGTCAACAACAATCTCATCTTATGCTGACAGCGACGGTTCAAGTATGCTCAACGTGGTTTAGGTCAATGGAAGGTGTTCCGGGTGTTAAAAACGCTTATTTTAATAGGGATTTTCAGCATTGCTTTTGATTAACGGGGGGCAGTATATGGATTTAGCAATTTTTAATGAACTAAAACTTACCAAAAACCTACCCTCATGAAAATGGGGAAAGAAGTTTTTACAAGGTAATACTATTTTTTAGTAAGTTTTTTACAACCCCATTCACTCCTTTTTTAAGGGGGATTTGGTTGCGGCATGGCAGTGCTATGTGATATTCATCGTCATCAAAAATTCGGCGTTGGTCTTTGATTTGGCAAGCCTGTTTTTGAGCAATTCCATAGCTTCAACAGGATTCATTTCGTTGAGTACCTTTCTGAGCATCCACATGCGTTTGATTTCTTCCGGATTGACTATCAACTCTTCTTTTCGGGTGCCAGAACGCGTAATATCAATAGCGGGGAATAATCTGCGGTCTGCTAATTTTCTGTCCAGATGCAACTCCATATTGCCTGTTCCCTTAAATTCCTCAAAGATAACTTCGTCCATTCTGCTTCCTGTATCTATTAAGGCCGTGGCGACGATTGTGAGACTGCCGCCTTCTTCTATGTTTCTTGCCGCACCGAAGAATCTCTTGGGTTTTTGCAATGCACTGGCATCCACGCCGCCCGAAAGTATTTTGCCGCTGTGAGGAACCTCAGTGTTGTATGCCCGCGCCAGTCTTGTGATTGAATCAAGTAAAACAACTACATCCTTACCGTATTCCACCATCCGTTTTGCTTTTTCAATTACCATTTCGGCTATCTGTATGTGGCGGCTGGCTGGTTCGTCAAATGTTGAGCCAATAACCTCAGCATCAACAGACCTGTCCATGTCTGTTACTTCTTCTGGTCTTTCGTCAATCAAAAGGATAATTAAATACACTTCAGGATGGTTTTTTGTAATGCTGTTAGCGATTTTTTGCAGTAATACTGTTTTGCCGGTACGGGGAGGCGCAACAATCAGACCTCTTTGTCCTTTTCCAATAGGAGTAACAAGGTCCATAATCCTTGTTTCAAGCTCTGCGGAGTCTTTTTCTAAAAAGAGTCTTCCTGTGGGATGCAGGGGGGTCAAATCGTCAAAAATAATCTTTTCTCCCATAATTTCTGGATTCTCGAAATTGATAGCTTCTACTCGCAGTAAGGCAAAATATCTCTCGGTGTCCTTGGGAGGTCTGATTTGACCAGATACTATAGCGCCAGTTCGTATACCAAATCTACGGATTTGAGAAGGGGAGATGTATATATCGTCTGGACAAGGCAGATAATTATAATCAGGCGACCGCAAGAATCCGAATCCTTCCGGAAGCACCTCCACAACGCCTTCTCCATACATAAGACCATTTTGATTAACCCGTTCTTTAAGAATTTTAAAGATCAGGTCTTGTTTTTTAAGTCCTGTATACTCTTTTATACCTTCTTTTTTTGCCGTATCCTGCAGTTCCTTTATGGTCATCTTCTGTAGTTCAGTAATGTGCATTTCTCCGCGTTTTATTTCTTCATATTTTTCGTTTGTATCTTGGTCTGCGACTACTTGTTCTTTTTTGTTACTCGTTACTGCCATGCGATATGTCCTCCTTATTTTCTAAAATAAACATTTTCTATATAATGTTGCCAAAATTCTTTTACCTGTCTAAAGGTATTTTCTATTGTAAGGTTATTATCGATGATATATTCAGCATTTTTTTTCTTTTCCTCCAAAATCATTTGAAAATGCTCTCTTTTTTCTAATTCTCCTTCTGCCCAATGTCTGCTGGTTTTGCTTCGCATTAATCTGTGGTCTTTTGATGTATTTACAAAAATTACAAAATCACACATTAATGAGAGTTCGGATTCTTCTAACAATGCCGCATCAATTACTATAGCCTTTCGCCTTCCCTGTTTTTCTATTTCAGTTATTTTAGATCTTATTTGTTCAATAACAACAGGATGTAAGATGTTGCAAAGGTCATCCAGACAGTTTTTATCCTGAAACACAATATTTGCAAGTTTTGCCCTGTCAATTTTGTCAAAATTATCCTGGATAGCGATTCCAAATCTTTCTATGATTTTGTCTTTAAATTTTTTTAAATGAATTAGCTTGTGACACATCTCGTCTGCGTCAATGTATTCAGCACCTAATGAAGCAAGCATACGGGCTATCGTGCTTTTTCCGCTCGATATACCGCCTGTTATACCGATGATCTTAGGTTTAATAAAGTTCACTCGGTTTCCATCCAGTTTTTCCCGGTTTTTATATTTACCTTTACTGGAACTTTCAAGGTAACGGCGTTACTCATTTCCTCCTGAACCATGGTACGTATTGATTCTAATTTATCTTTCCTCACCCCGAAGAGTAGTTCGTCATGTATTTGAAGTAACATCTTTGCCTCATGTTCGCTCTTCTCCAACTGTATATAGATTTTATTCATTGCCACCTTTATTAAATCAGCCGCAGACCCTTGAATTATTGTGTTAACAGCGATGCGTTCGGCGAGGTTCCTTCGTTTTTTATTTTCTGAACGGATATCTGAAACAAGCCGTTTTCTGTTAAAAAGAGTTTTTACATATCCGCAACTCCTCGCATCATCTATAACATTATCTCTAAATGCCTTTACGCCGTGATATAAACTAAAATAGGCATTTATAAACTCTCTTGACTCTTCCAGAGACAGACCAGTATCTCTTGAAAGCCCAAATTCGCTAAGACCATAAACAATTCCAAAATTAATCGCCTTTGCATTTCGTCTCATTTCGTAAGTTACATGCTCTAATGGAACATTGTAAATAGAAGAGGCAACAGCAGAATGAATGTCTTTGTCTTGCTGAAATGCAGTTACTAAAGCCTTGTCTTCAGAAAAATGAGCTAGTATGCGTAATTCTATTTGTGAATAATCAGCCGATAAAAATACAGTAGACTCATCAGACGGAATAAAAGCGCGCCTAATCTGCCTTCCAATATCCGTACGGATTGGGATATTTTGAAGATTTGGTTCGCTGCTGCTGAGTCGTCCGGTAGTTGTAACGGTCTGATTAAATGTAGTATGTAATCGTCCCGTATTTGCATTTACCATGTTAGGCAGGGCGTCAACGTATGTGTTTTTTAATTTAATAAGCTGTCTATATTCCAAAACCAATTTGGGTAATTGGTGCTGCCATGCAAGGGATGCAAGAACATTAGCATCCGTAGATAATCCTGTCTTGGTACGCCTTAGATGCGGTAATTCAAGTTTTTCAAATAGAATTTCACTTAATTGCTTTGGTGAACTGATATTAAAATTGTGCCCGGCCGCTTCATGGATATCTGTTTCGAGTTGTTGTAACTTTGTGGACAAACTGCTGGACATCTCTTTCAAAACATTGGTATCGAGACGCACGCCATTCCACTCCATCTCTGCTAAAACATAAATCAGTGGGATTTCAATATTTTGGAAAAGATGCCATAATCCTTCTTCCTTGAGACGGGGTTCCATTACTTCAGCCAGACGAAATGCGACATCCGCATCCTGACATGCATATTGACAGATTTTGGAAACATCCACTTGGTCCATCGTAATTTGTTCTTTGCCAGAGCCGATTAACTCTGATGTGTTTATTGTTTTATAGGACAAATACTCAAAGGCAATGTCGTCCAGATTGTGATTTCTTTTCGCCGGATTTAGTAAATACGAAGCAATCATGGAGTCAAATGCAATTCCCCGTAACATGATATTATTATTTCTAAGCACCATAAGGTCGTATTTAATATTTTGTCCGACTTTATGGATGTTTTCGTCTTCTAGAATTGTTTTGATTTTTGGAAGAACAAAATTTGCATTCAAATACTCGGTTCCTTCTGGCGCCATCAAAGGTATGTAATACGCCTCTTTTGTCCGCCACGAAAATGACATACCCACTATTTTGGCATTAAGCGGATCGGTACTGGTTGTTTCTAAATCAATAGCAAATATTCCTTGTTTTTTTAATTGATCAAGAAATTCATCAAACTTATTAATCGTGTTTACAAGCTGATAACATACTTCTTCTGTCTTTGCAGTCGCAACCACATCTGTGAGCATTGTGTTAAACCCTAGCAATCTGAACAGGTTTTTAAGTTTTGCGTTATTGATGTTATTTGTCCTGCATGCACTCATGTCTATCTTAAGAGGAATGTCGTTGTAAAGTCTTAATAGTTCTTGGGAGAATCTGGCTTGGTCTGCAAACAATCTTAAATTTTCCTGTCTTTTTTTCCCTGAAATTTGATCAATATTTGCAAGCACAGATTCCAAAGTTCCCCATTTTTGGATGAGTTCTAAAGCTGTTTTATTTCCAACACCGGGCACTCCCGGCACATTGTCTGATGCATCGCCAGAAAGGGCAAGGACATCTACTACCTGATTTGGGTGTATACCTTTTTCCTTTAAAAGGACGTCTTGGTCTATCACTAAGCCTTTCTTTGCATTAAATATTTTTATATTTGGACTTATTAATTGTTCCATATCTTTGTCAGAGGTTACTATTATTGTTTCAACATCTTTATCTTTTAGTATTTTGACCAAGGCGCCAATTACATCATCTGCCTCATATCCTTTGGCCGCATATATGGGAATGTTATATGCCCTAACTACTTTATAGATCAGAGGAATTTGTACTTGTAATTCATCCGGTGTAGGTTTGCGGTTTGCTTTATATTCATTGTATTTGTTGTGCCTGTGTGTTGCCAGTTTTGTGTCAAAGACTACTACTGCATATTCAGGGTGATGTTCCCTGAGCAATTTTTGTAACATTCTTGTGAATCCATATACTGCATTGGCAGGTTTTCCATCAGGTGTCGTAAGTCTTGCTGTAATAGCATAAAAAGCCTGGTAACAATGTGAATGTCCATCTATTATAAAGAAACGTTCTGACATTCTTGGTTCATGATGTAAGGTAATGGTTATATGTAATAGTTTCTTTTGTCAATTATTTTACAAGGAAATTTAGTATAAGCTTATCCTCGAATCAAAAGGGACAGATAGACAAATGCTTGGTAAGGTACAAATATGAGGAGATATTCGTTAATAATTTATTTAAGTATTATTTCTGATTTGTGGAAAACAAAAAATATTATAACTGTAAGACAGAGGCATTATGACGGCTAATTAGTGATTTTGGAAAATACCAGAACAAACCATACATGGAAAGGTTAGCACACAACGTTGCTAACTTTAGGCTGGATACCTAAAATTACTAAAACTTTAGATATAATCGTATCACCACTAAAAGTTGTTGTCAAGTTAAAATTATATAAATTCTGTCAAATATTTATCTGTTTAAACATTTTTGTATATGTTGATTCTCGGTGTCAAGTTAACGTAACTTTTATGAGAAACAGGTGGAATATTCCTTGAAAATATTAGATAGAGGTGTTATTCTTTTGTATAAAATAAAGTCGCTAAAAATGTGTAAAACAAGTGACGGTGTAGCTCAGGTGGTAGAGCAGCGGACTCATAAGCCGCTTGTCGGGGGTTCGAATCCCTCCACCGTCATTAAACCTCTTTTTATGTTTCGAATATTATCTCACCTTGTTGAAAATCATTTCCCCTTTAATAAATTACACGATTCTTTTTAAGTCTAAGTAATATTGGATTTGATTTGTGTTATTTGGATTTATACGTTTTAAGTCCAGCACAATAACCAAGAATTCCCCAAAACACTATCATGGGACTAAGTCTTTTGCAGGCAGATAGTATTAAGCGTGTAAAACTCGAGATGGTAAATATTGGGAATAAGTAACTGTTAAAATTCTTTAAGAAAAAAAGCGTATTATTATGTTCGTACCAGTAAAACCATTGTTTATAATTCTCGGCACGACAACCGCCTTCAGGGTCTTTTAAATGGACAAGTTCAGCATCCGGATCAAAAGCGATTTTGTATCCTGCTTTGCGGATACGCATGCAGAGGTCGGTTTCTTCTAGGTGAGCGCTGCCGCCGAAATGCTCATCAAATCCTTCTGTTTTCGTTATCGCTTCTTTTTTGAATGACATATTACAACCCTGCACATGATCAATATACATTTTAGTCGTTGCATCGAAGTTGTCAGTAAGGTGCGCGTCCCACCAACGAACCTTTCCAACAACTCTATTATCATACGGCTTGTTTGTTTTCTCAATATATTCTAAGCGTGGTGACGAATGATGTTTTTCACAATTCTGAATAATACGTCCACCAACACCGCCCACATCTTTATCTTTGTAGTTTCTTAGATGATTATTTATAAAATTATCAGACGGTATAATATCATCATCACAAAATATTACAACTTCACCAATTGCCTTATTTAACCCATAATTCCTAGCGTGTGGCAATCCTTTTATAAATATTTTATAATAATGGACAGTGTTGCTATGACTCTTAACAATTTCCATAAGATCGCTGTAAACCTCTTCGCTCTGATCTACAACAATAATTTCTACACCTGGCGGCAGATGTCCTATGAGGTTTTTAAGGGTATCACAGAGTAATCTTTTTCTATTATACGTAGGTATTATTACGGATGCCTTTATCATGTATAGTCTATTATTTATAAATGTTTTATTTCTTGTAACAAACTAAATAATAGATGATCTTTGGTGCGATGCCATTTTCGTATCGTGAAAATAGTCGGTAAAGCATGACGAATAAGCTGTTTCAGTTGTTTGTTAGTTTATCAAAAATACATTCATGATGCAATTAGTAAAAATATCATAGAGTTTTGTTGAAAACAAGTTTTGATTTGTGTATATATTAGCATATCAAAAAACGGTTGTCGCGTCATTGTTTGCTCATGGTGTTTAAAGGCAATCTGTTATGGAACCAATTAAACAATTAAAGATTGACATCGAAAAGGAAATTGTTGCTAGTATTCAAATCTATTTGATGAATCTTCTAAATACTCACGATGTCGTATATGATATAGATGGAGAAGTAATTAACGAAATCAATGCCTCTCCGTATTGTAAAACTTTACATTTTATCAGCGAGCGCAATGATTACTGCCGTAATTATAGCTGGGAGTTGTCAAAAAGTGCTATCTGCTTCAAAAAACCTTTTGAAGACAGATGTCCGGGAGGGCTAACACTCCTTTCTATGCCAATATGTATTGATGAAAATACTGTAATTGGCGCGCATTGTATAACAACTTCCAACTCCCCCCGCTCCAGATTTAATGTATACGATATAGCCGAACAATATAGAATTGAAGCCCATATCCTGTGGGATGCAGTAAAAAAAACGCCACTGATACCAAAGCCTGTCTTAAAGATTGCCAGAGAACTGGGTATTTCATCAACTGAATTAATGTCAAGGGTTTTAGCTCGAATATACACCCTTAAACAAAACGAATTGGCAATTGCAAAGAAATATCATAGTATTGAGGAAATCATAAAAAAATCGGATATAAGTAAGTAGTAGATATTGTTAAATTTATAGCTTGATATTTTTATTATAAATGCTAAACTTCCAGCTAATTTTATTCTGGATATTTATTACAGAGTTATGAATCGTTTAATTTGTGTTGATTTCTGACCTGCCTTAATAATGGGAGGATGTGCATTATGAGAAGTATTGCATTGCTGAACCAGAAGGGAGGAGTAGGCAAGACCACTACCACTGCAAACTTGGGAGCCTGTCTAGCAACGCTTGGGAAAAAAGTAATTGCAATTGATATGGACCCACAGGCAAACTTAAGCGTGCATCTTGGGATTGACGTTTATAATCTAAAGAATTCCGTTTACAATCTTATTGTTGATGAATGCAAGCCGAGCGATGTAATTTTAAAAACAAATATACAGGGTTTGGACGTTATTCCATCCAATATTGAGCTTTCTGGGGCAGAAATTGAACTGGTAGGAGTGGTAGGGCGAGAGACATTATTGAAGGAAAACCTGGGAAATGCACTGAACAAATATGATTATGTTCTGGTTGATTGTGCACCATCGCTTGGATTATTGACCCTGAATGTTTTGACATTGGTGCGTGAGATATTTATTCCGGTACAGACAGAGTTTTTTGCTTTGAGAGGGGTAGGCAAGTTATTGGACACTTATGAAGTTGTACGTAAAAGGCTAAATAACAATTTAGAGATTTCCGGAATAATTCTTTGTATGTACACCAGCCGTACGCGACTCGGCAATGAAGTTGTTGAAAAGGTTAAGGAGCATTTTAAAGATAAGACATTCAAGACAATTATTAGAAAGAATATAAAACTTTCGGAATCGCCAAGTCATGGCAAGCCAGTTATCCATTATGCGCCTGGTTCACATGGCTCTGCAGACTATATGGCTCTTGCAAAGGAAGTAATACAGCAGGAAAAAACTAAAAAACATTAATTTGATTAGAGATATAAACTACAATTATGTTAGTTTCTTAATAAGAATATTTTAACGTATACTGTAAGCGCAGTGCTACGATTTGCAACTTGTTTTGATTAGGATAGGAATATGGGAAAAGATAGCGCCCTTGGACAAGATCCTTTGCGTTGGATGAGGGTGACAAAGGAAAACAGGAAACCATCTCATCCTGAAGATGTAAATAAAGCAGCGCCAAATGTCGAAAAGCACGACAAGAGGATAATTTCCCAGACAACCATTAAACAGCAAAAACCCATTTCAACAAGTGACAACAGACTGCGGGATGTTCAAAAAACCGCAACAGTACAAACGTCTAAGGAATTTAATAGCGTAGCGAATAACACTTCCACGCCAAAATCCAAGGTAGTAATCGGGCGAATGTACGAGAAACCGTTAGTTGAAAAAATAAAACAATCGCAGGCTGAAGGTGATGTTTCTCTGGAACAAAGGTACGACGCAAAACAACCTTCTCCCAGTTATAAAGCAGGGCAAACACTTAAAGTAACAGATTATAGACCAGACCGTGTAGCTTCCTCCAGTTACGCATTCAGCCTTTCAACGTATATTATCATTGCCTATACCGCACTTATGCTTATTCTCGGATTTTTTATATACGGCGATCTCTCGAAACGCATGGGCAGGATGGAAGCAAAAGTAATTGCTTTAGAAAAAATCCTGCATGCAAAAGAATAGAAATACGTTTAGAAATTCCATACATCTAAACTTCCAGCATTTATTGCCTTCTATAAAGAACTCGAAATTAATGATATTTATTTCTTACGGCCATTTCGTATGTTGAGGGGATTCGGTCAAATCAATGGTCGGTTCTTGCGCTGTGACTAATTCGACATTTTCCAACGCTGTTTCAGTAATTTCAAGTTTTGATATTTCCTGAATTTTGAACTGCATTTCGAATAGTTTTTTATATAGTCCACCTTTTGCCAGAAGTTCATTGTGAAGTCCAGTTTCAACAATTTGCCCTTTGTCCATTACCAAAATTAAATCGGCATGTAAGATTGTTGATAAACGGTGTGCAATAACGAAGGTAGTGCGATTTTTAATCAGGCGATACATGGCATTTTGTATTAATTGCTCTGTTTCCGTGTCAACAGAGGATGTAGCTTCATCTAATATCAGGATACGTGGATTAGCAAGAATAGCACGGGCGATGGCTATGCGTTGTTTTTGTCCTCCAGAGAGTTTTACGCCTCGTTCTCCTATTACAGAATCATATCCGTCAGGTAATTCCATTATAAAATCATGCGCATTTGCGGCACGGGCGGCATCTTCAATTTCACTATTCAATACATCGGATCGTGCATAGGCGATATTTCTCTTCACCGTATTGTTAAAGAGAAACGGCTCCTGAAGCACCATTGCCATCTGTTTACGCAGGGAATGGAGTTTTACGTCTTTGATATTATAACCATCAATTAGTATTTCTCCTTTTGTCGGGTCGTAAAAACGTGGAATTAGTTTTGTTAAGGTTGTCTTGCCGCTGCCGCTTGGACCTACAAGCGCTATCATTTGACCATGACGTACACTTATGTTAATATTCGTCAAAATTTCAATTCCCTGATTATATCTAAAGTGAACGTGTTTGAATTCCACGATTCCGCGCACTTTTGGCAAGTCAATGGCATTTGGGGCATCCTTCAATTCGCTTGGTGTGTCCAATATCTCAAAAATACGCTCGGTAGAAGCAACCGCGCGCTGAACCTGATTGTAAAAACGTGTTAGACCTGTAATGGGGCTGTACATCATCTGTAAATAAGGGAAAAATATCACAAATGTTCCCGCGGACATCTGCCCTTGCAATACCTTATAGCCACCAAAACAAATGACAATTACTGCGCCAATTTCAGTCATAAAGTCTACGATCGGTCTTAAAGCAGAGACGAGTTTCAATATCCGAACATATAAACTATAGTTTTCTTGGTTTTTAATACGGAAACGTTCCATTTCCTCAGCCTCTTTTGCGAAACCAGCGATGACCTTAATACCTGAGATATTGTCTTGAATCAATGCGTTAAGATCAGCCGTCCTATCTCTTAAAGAACGAAAAACCTTCCGAATCCTTTTACCGAAATTATAGGTGCAGAGGGATATAAATGGACAAACAAATAGTGCAACACTGGTGAGCTGCCAGTCGAGTTTCATGCAAAAGTATAGTATCCATGCAAATTTGAACATATCGGTAACAAAAGTTATTACTGGACCCACAATCGCTTGTTCCAGTGAGTTGACATCATTCATGAGACGGCTCATAATTTCGCCAGTCTTATTGTTTTCAAAGTAACTTAATGGAAATTGCTGAATGTGGTCGTAGAGCTGATTTCGCATGTCATAAATGAGCCTCTGTCCTAATTCAGTTGTAATAAAGCCATGAAACAACATAATGCCACTGTTAACGGCATGCATGAAAATAAAAACTGTGGCAAGAAATATTAGCGTAACAAAGATGGAGTTGTAACTTTCAAGCCAGTGTTTGTGAATATAGTGTGAAATATTTGTCAAGGGTTTTGAGATTGGAATGGTGTTCTTTAGTCCGTTTTGCTGTTGTTTGTCATCTGATAATTTTTCAGAACTATTGTTATAAGTATTTTTCAAATACTTATCGGCTATCTTTATTTCATCAACCGCAATACCTAGAATTTGAGTTGGCAAGACAGCAATATATGAAGTAATTAATGAAAGGGTCAAAATAATAATAACCTTATACCGGTAAGGCTTCAAGTATTCTAAAAGTCTGATATAGGTGTTTTTTGGGTTTGTTTTACTCATATCGAAGAGCATCAATCGGGTTGAGACGCGATGCCTTTCTGGCAGGATAATAACCAAAAAAGATACCAATTATGTTGGAGAAGAAAAATGCTATGATTATAGAAGGGGTGGATAGTAATGAAGGCCAGCTTCCAAAATAAGAAATCAATATTGACAAAACAATGCCAAAAACAACACCCACTACGCCGCCAATAGAACTAAGAACTATTGCCTCTGTTAAAAACTGGAAAAGAATGTCTTTTTCTCTGGCGCCGATTGCCATCCTGATACCAATTTCTTTTGTTCTTTCAGTTGTAGATACCAGCATGATGTTCATGATGCCTATCCCGCCGACTATTAAGGATACAGACGCGATACTTCCCAAGAGTATGGTCATAGTACGACTTGTTTCAGCAATAGTTGATGCAAATTCGACTTGACTGATAACGCTGAAATCATTTTCTTCGTTTGGTTTGAGGCGATGGCGTTGTCTTAATAAAGCTGTAATTTGTTCAATTGCCTCAAATCGTGCCTCCGCCGAAACTGACGAAGCTAGTGTTACACCGACATACGTTACCCCCATAATCTTTCTCTGTACAGTTGTGTAAGGCATTAAAATCATGTCGTCCTGGTCCTGTCCTGTTGGTGATTCTCCTTTTTTGCTCAAAACACCAACGACCTTGAAAGGTACATTGTTTACACGAATCCACATGCCAATTGGATCTGATGTTCCGAAAAGATTAATGGCTACAGTTTGTCCAAGGATACAAACCTTTGCCATAATGTTTATATCTTGCTCATTAAAAAATCTTCCAGATGCCAACTGCCAGTTCCTTACAATTTGATAGTCAGGTCCAACTCCTGACACGAATGTAGTCCAGTTCATATTACCATAAACAGCCTGTATGGACGTCCTGATACCCGGAGAAACATGACTAACAGCGCCGCACTCTTTCTTTATAGCAAGAGCGTCTTCTGCCGTTAGAGTAATAGTTCCTGTGGTGCCTCTGACAGCCGAATGTGCTGTGCTAATAGGAATAATAATAAGAACATTTGTTCCCAGACTTTCTAATTGTTTGTCAACCATTACCTTTGCGCCGTGTCCAATACTTACCATAGTGATTACGGCGCCAACACCAATAACAATACCTAGTATTGTTAAAAAGGAGCGTAACTTATTCCTCATTATTGCACGTATGGCTATTTTTAAAATCGGAAGCATAGTTATAAAAAAGGATTTTTAAAATGTTCTTAATTAGATATACGAATTATGGATTAAAGTAGAGGTTAGAGGCTGGAAGTTAAGGATTAGAAGTTTTCCCTCCAAGCTCCAGCATCCAACTTCAACGTCAATTCGTGCTCTCTCTGCCTGATGTAAGACGTGTTTGTAATTAAAGAATTGACTCGCAAGGCATCTTAGAAACATCAGACATGGCAGATTGAGAGATAGTATCGCTTAATAAATTGCCGTCTTTAAGCACAATAACTCTTTGGGCAAATTTTGCTATCTCGTTTTCATGGGTAACAAGTACAATAGTTATGCCCATTTTGTTGTTTAAGTTGGAAAACACGTTCATTACTTCCATGCTGGTAACGCTGTCAAGGTTTCCGGTAGGTTCGTCGGCAAGGAGTAAAGTGGGATTGTTAACAATAGCCCGCGCAATAGCAACACGCTGTTGTTGTCCGCCTGATAATTGATTTGTATAATGTTTTTGGAGTGATTCAAGCCCCAATATTCTCATTGTTTGAGTTACTCTGTCTGTGTCTGTTTTAGATAATCTCCGGCTATAAATAAGAGGTACTTCTATGTTTTCTAATACAGTGGTACGGCTTAAAAGATTAAAACTCTGAAATACAAATCCGATTTTTTTGCTACGAATATCGGCTAACTCATTTTTCGATAGTTGTGATGCTTCTATACCCTCTAAATAATACTTTCCGCTAGATGGACTATCCAGACAGCCAAGAATATTCATAAGTGTGGATTTGCCAGAACCCGATGCGCCCATGACGGCCACAAATTCTCCTTTTTTAATGGTTAAAGAGATCCCGTTGAGGGCTGTAACATTGACTTCTCCCATTGTGTATAATTTGTACACTGTATTCAATAATACTAGGTCGTGCATAATTTGACGTTTATTAATTTAATAACGTGTACTGCGTCCCCACGGAACCTTTTGAGAATCTTTTCTGCCCGATTTTTGAACTGTCTCAGAAATCACAACCTCTTGGTTTTCTTTTACGTTTCCTTCTAATATTTCAGAAAAGTTATCGTTACTTATTCCCAGCTTTACAGTCGCTTGTTTTGGTTTCCCAAATTCCGATATCCAAATATTAGAGTCATTCTTCTTGATAGATTTCTTATCAATAGTGTTTTTTTTATCCGGTTCACTTTTTAGTATTTCAGATGGAGTATAACGCAGAGCGGCGTTTGGAACTCTTAAAGCATTATCTACCTTTGCCACCATAATTGATGTATTTGCAGTCATTCCTGGTTTGAGTTTAAGAGAAGAATTGTCAACGCTAATTATTGTGTCGTAGGTCACAACATTTTGGAAAATAATAGGAGATATGCGAATCTCGGCTACCTTGCCTTCGAAAATATCATCTGGGAAGGCATCAACAGTAAAACTTGCGTCTTGCTCAACTCTAACTGAACCGATATCAGCCTCGTCAACGTTGGTATTAACCTGCATGTGAATCAGGTCTTCAGCAATGTTAAATAGGGTTGGAGTTTGAAAACTGGCTGCGACAGTTTGACCGACATCAACATTTCTGGAGATTACAATTCCGTCTAAAGGCGATAGAATTGTTGTGTGTTCTAAGTCGGTTTTTGCAATTTCGAGGGCTGCTTTCGCTTGTTGCACCTGTGCTTCTGTTAATTTCTCTTCGGCAAGACCTGTCTCGTATGTCGTTCGCACTGCGTCGAGGTCGTTAATAGAAATTACTCTTTTAGCGAATAATTTTCTTGAACGATCGTAATTTCTTCTGTTATTTTTAGAAGTTACACTTGCCTTTTCAAGAGAAGCTACGGCTGTGGCGAGGGTGGCTTCAGCCTTTTTAACCTGGTGTTCAAATGGGACAGAATCTATTTGGGCTACAATTTGTCCTTTTTTAACAACTGAGTTAAAATCAACATACAGTTTGGAGATAAGACCCGACACCTGACTGCCAATTAATACAGTTCTTACAGGGTTTATAGTGCCAGTTGCAGTGACATGTTTACTGATAGTGCCCCGGTCAATTTTTGCAGTTTTATATTGAATATTTTCTCTATTGCCAAAAAAATAGATGGATGCTACTATAATGGCGATAAGACAAGGGATGCCAATAATAATGTACTTTTTCATAACTTATATTAAGATAATAAAATTTGCCGTTTTTGGCAAATACAATTTTGGAGAATGGCTTCGTGTAAATCACCTTGACGCTATATGATCTAAGTTGTATATTTATTCTTATAAAGCCAAATTAAAATAGTTTAAGGAAAATGTAATCATGTCATTACAAAGTGATATGAAGATAATTCAGTATTTGAGAAAATTAAATAATAAGGAGGGTGTCGTGAGAAATAAGATTTTTGTTTCTATAATATCAATAACCTTTTTTGCTGGTGGATGCGCAACCTATGAATCGAAACCAGTGCCAATTAAACCTGCTTCATCATATACATTACAAGCGCACCCACAGTATACTGCGGCTCCAGTTCAGCCTCAAATGACCACTGCTGTACCACAAGGACAATCATTGCCTCCACTCCCTCAAGCAGGAGGCCAATCAACAAGTCCGTCCGCGCAAACACAACCAGCGCCGTATCAACCGCCTGTCCAATATGCAGGGGCAGGATTATCTATAGGAGCTGATGTGCTTTCTGATCCTAATAGATGTAAACAACATTTCGGTGTAGACCTTAACAGTGCAGGTGTGCTTCCTGTACTGCTTGTTTATACTAACGGTGGAAACCATTTTTATAACGTACAACGCGGGCAAGTTTTTGCGGTTGATTATGATAATAATATGTGGCAATCATTAACTACGGAACAAGCGACGGGCAGGATCGCAAGCTCAGAGGTTGGACAGGATTTACTAAGAGGTGCGGGAACTGGTGCTTTGATTGGCGGTGCAGGCGGTGCAGCTTTAGGCGCTGCGATTGGCGCTGTGATTGGTGATGCCGGAAGTGGTGCAATGATCGGAGCGGCGGCGGGTGGTATTGGCGGTGGTGCTTATGGTGCAACACATGAAACGGATAAGATGAAAAAGGTGATAAACAGGGATGTAATGTCTAAGTCGCTACAGGATCAACAAGTGTCCCCAGGTTATACAATCAATGGATTCATTTTTTTACCAAAGGGTAATTATCATCGCATAGAAATTAACGTGTTTGATGCAACGGCACAGCAATCTGTAAAATATAACATCACTCCGCAAGGTTCATTCTAAAAGTAAAAATTCATAACACACCACAGGGATGCTTTGAACAGTGTCCCTGTGGATTATTATCCAGTACATAGCAGTTTCTTGTCTTTCCCATTAAATATCAATCACAAGCCCATCATAGGCAAATTCAACGCCTGACGGAAGCTTACGATTGTCCTCTTCGTGTTCAATCTCATGGCACATGTGCGTAAAATATGTCTTTTGTGGTTTTAGTTGTTTAACTACGTGTAATGCCTGTTCGATACTGAAATGTTTTACATGCGGAATATAGCGAAGCGCACCGAGTACAAGTACATCCAGTCCTTTTAACATTTCCATTGATTCTGCAGGAATTTCGCTTACATCCGTAATATAGGTAAATTTTCCAAATCTATAACCCATTACATTACTATCTCCGTGAAACGCTTTTATAGGTACAATTGAAAGACTGCCTATTTTTACATTACCATTGATTGTGTTCAGAGAAAAGCGTGGTTTATAACCGCCTGGGTCTGGTTCGTTATTAAATACATACGAAAATGCATTTCGTATGATATTGAGCGTGTCAGAAGTGCCATAAATTGGGATTTCCGCTCGTTGTATCATATTGAACCTGCGAAGGTCGTCAAGTCCAAATATATGGTCTGCATGAGGATGTGTAATTAGGACGGCATCTAATCTAGTGACCTTGTTTTTTATACATTGGAGTCTCAACTCAGGCGTGGCATCAACTAGGATATTATAGCCATTATTACTTACAAGTACTGATGTGCGCATCCGCTTGTTTTTAGGATTGTCTGAAGCGCAGACCTTGCAATTACAAGCAATCATTGGTATGCCGTGAGATGTGCCTGTCCCAAGAAATGTTATTTTCATAAATGATTCCGCTTTGATTTCAATTGAAGTTGATATATTATGTGATTATTATATTGATTATTTTACAAGTATTTCAAGAATTCTTTTGAGTTTAAGTCAGACGTGATGATAAGGAAGTTTCTTTTTATATTAATAATATTTCTGTTTTTCATATTTTCAGAAAATACACTTGCCATATACTACGACCTGACTGATGAACAAATCAAACAGGCTGTTGAGTACGGTGAAAGTAATAAAGATAGAGATTATTTTCTGTTCTTGGACGAGTGGATGGTCGTAGCTGACGATGCTTATGAATGGGCGGCTTTAAATACAAAATTCAGTATTTTAGCCTATGAGGCAAAACAGGCAATGCTAACATCGAAAAAGTTAACACAAACAGAAACAATTCAATTTATGTTCGAAGTGGAAGATATTTTGTCGTTCCATGTGGTTTTGTATGGGAATTCTGCGGATTTTGCCAAAAATTATCAATCAGTGTTATTATATAAAAATAAACCCATACAGCCGGTTAATGAACAAAACGATACAAATGCTAAATCTGCCAACTTAGGGGTGCGACTGCCGGCGCTTTATCGTGCAACTTGTAGATATGATTTTCCGAATTATTATGTAGAACCCGATGCGGAGGTTGTTCTTGTGATTATAAGCCCGTTGAATAAAGAACGAAGATTTGTTTTTAATTTAAAGGAGATGCGGTGAAGGTTGGCTTTTTACAAACATCTCCCGTATTTGGAGAAAAAAGCAAGAACATAAATATTGTCGTCTCAAGGATAAAGCAATTGAATGCAGACCTTGTTGTTTTGCCTGAATTATTTAATACGGGTTATCAGTTTAAATCCAAAGATGAAGTTGTTTCGCTAGCAGAAAAAATTCCTGACGGCAAAACAACGCAAGCGTTGATTAATATTTCAAAAGAAAAACACATTTATATTGTTGCGGGCTTGGCTGAGCAGGGGAAGGGACGCTGTTATAATTCGGCTGTGCTAACTGGACCAGATGGTTTCGTTGACTCTTACAGAAAACTCCATTTGTTTTACAATGAAAAACAGTGGTTTGTACCGGGAGATACTAAGTTGAGAGTTTACGATATTGGGCATGCGAGAATAGGTATAATGATTTGTTTTGATTGGTTCTTTCCTGAAGTCGCCAGATATTTAGCGGTGAAAGGAGCGGACATCATTTGTCATCCATCTAATCTTGTGTTGCCTTATTGTCCGCAGGCTATGATTACACGGTGTATCGAAAATCGGGTCTTTGCTGTAACTGCGAATCGCATTGGTGTTGAAAAACGCACCGGGAAGGCTCTTGCCTTTATCGGTGCAAGTCAGATTATAGGAACGAAGGGAGAGATTTTATATCGCGCCTCGTCTGACCATGAAGAATCAATCGTAATTAAGATTAATGCTAAAAAGGCACATGATAAGCAAATAACCCAACTAAACCATATATTTAATGATAGACGTATTAAATTCGATACTGTATAACTTTTGAGTTAAAATTGACAGGGAAGAAGATTGATGACTTATCAGACAAGATAATTCCTTGTAATATTCTTGTAAATTAATAAAAAGGAAAGTTAATGAAAACAGGCATAATATTGATTTCACACGGCAGTAAATTGAGCAGTGGCAATGATGGTTTGTTTAAGGTGGCCGATATGCTCCGTGCGATGAATAGATGGAACATGGTGGAGGCGGCATTTCTGCAATTGGCAGAGCCGGGCTTTGTTGAGGTTGTAAAAAAGACTGTGAAAAGAGGTGCTGAACGGATAGTAGTGGTACCACTACTATTGTTTAAAGGAAATCATGTTTATAAAGATATCCCTGAAATGCTTGAAAACGAAAAGAAGAAATATCCACAGATTGAGTTTATTTATGCCAATAATATTGGCGCTGACGAGCGGATTGCTTTGATTGCAGCAGATCGTATTCACGAGGTGTTGATTGAAAGACAGTACGGCAGCGGACGGCGGCTTGAGCAGCCCCAAGCTATCGTGGATGAAAGTTTTGAAATTATCAACAAATTAGTTGATTTGGAGTCAGTGCCTGAATTGCACAGGCCGATTATCCAGCGTGCAATACATGCTACGGGCGATACAGAATATGCATACAACTTGATTTTCCATCCAAAGGCTGTTGATAGCGGTATTCGATCATTAAGAGAAGGAAAGAACATTGTTACCGATGTGAATATGATAAAATCGGGGATTAGCAAGAGTGCCGTTGAGAAATTTGGCGGCAAGATAGTTTGTAAAATTGCAGACAAAGCGGTTATTGATGATGCAAAACGGCTTGGTAAGACCCGTGCCATAGTGGCAATGCAACATTCTATTAAAGAGATGGGAAATGGTATAGCGGTCATTGGCAATGCTCCAACTGCTTTGTTTGAGCTTATCAATTTAATTAAAAATGGGTTGGCGCAACCAGCATTGGTGATAGGTATTCCTGTGGGATTTGTAGGAGCTGTTGAATCAAAATACGAATTAAAGGATATTTCTATTCCTTATGTAACTAACACTAACAGGAAAGGTGGCAGCGCAGTGGCTGTGTCTATCATCAATGCGATTATAAAGTTGGCAAAAGAAAATAAGTAACGTAATATTTCTATATTGTAACGTGGGTTATTTATGTCCTTACGAACTGGCTATACAACAGGAAGTTGTGCAACCGCAGCGGCTAAAGCAGCGGCTATCGGGTTATTTAAAGGCAGTATTCCAGATGAAGTAGAAATTGATACTCCGAGTGGTATAAAATTTAAAACTAAAGTTCTGTTTAAACAATTGTCTGAACATTTTTCAGAGTGTGCTGTCCAGAAGGATTCGGGAGATGACCCCGATGTGACCAACGGATGCCATATTTATGCGCGAGTTGAGCGTAGTATTAGTGGTACAGTAGAGATTGACGGCGGCGAAGGCATAGGTAGGGTGACAAAACCCGGGTTGCAAGTGCCGGTAGGTAATGCGGCAATCAATCCTGTACCAAGGATGATGATTGAAAATGCAGTAAGAGAGATTACAGGAAATAACAGTGGGGCAAAAGTTGTAATCTCTGTACCCAACGGAAAAGTGTTAGGAGAGAAGACGTTTAATCCTAAGCTTGGTATCATTGGTGGTATATCCATTATTGGTACAACAGGCATTGTCAGGCCAATGTCAGAGGATGCCTTTAAGACCTCCTTATTATGCGGACTTGATATTGCTAAGGGTATTGGCTTTGAAACAGTGGTACTTGTGCCGGGCAATCTGGGTGAGCGTTCTATTCTTAATCTGGTTAATATTTCAAAAGACCAGGTTATTCAGATAAGCAATTTTGTTGGTTTTATGCTAGATGCTGTTCAGGAGAGAAGTTTTAAGAAAGTTATACTTGCCGGACATCCGGGTAAATTAATCAAATTGTTGAGAGGTGATTTTCATACACACAGCGCCGTGTCTAAACCTGCCAATGATATTCTTATTGATATTATTAAACGTAACATTCAATCAAATGCAGTGCTGGATAAGTTAGAAACGATTTCTACCGTTGAAGGAATTGTTGAAGTATTAAAGAGACACAAGAGTTTATCCATAATGAATAAAGTGGCTGAGAGTATTGAAAAAAAGGTGCTGGAATATTGTAGCAAGGGCGAACGGCCGTTCGCTCCTACTGAGACGGGCGTAATTTTATTTGATATGAAAGGTTCAACAGTAGGTATTTCAGGTAACGCTCAAGCATGGCTGAATATTACAAAAATAAGGTCATAATTGTAGGTTGTGGTCCTGGGCTAAAGGCATACATTTCCCCAAAAGTATTATATTATGTCAAAAAGGCTGACGTTCTGGTTGGTAGTGGACGCCTGTTAAAATTATTTCCGGGTGTTGATGCAGAAAAACTTATGTTGGAAAAGAATTATGGAATCATGGTGGACAGAATTTCAAGATGGAGTTTTACAAAACAGGTGGTTGTGTTGGTCAGTGGCGATCCGTGTTTTTTCAGTTATGCGAAGATGATAATAAGAAAACTAGGTCGTGAATCTTGTATAATAATTCCGGCAATCAGCAGCATACAACTTGCCTTCGCAGCTATTGGCGAGAGTTGGGATGATGCCAGCTTTGTAAGTTTACATGGAAGAATTGCTGGATATGCAAAACTCATAAAAAAAGTCAGAGATTATCAGAAGGTAGGAATATTGACCGACCAAAAAAACACACCAGCTGTTATTGCCCGTCGTCTACTGGAGGACGGAATTAGAGATAGAATAATGTATATATGCGAGAATCTTTCACTTCCGGGAGAACGCATCCGTGAGTTAGATTTGGCTTCCGCTGTGAATATAAAAACGCATGGGACCTCCGTAGTAATAATAAAAAAACGTGATTTTTAGCTCCAAATTAGCAAGAATGAAAAGTAAACATTGTTTGTAATTTGGCATTTGTAAATTTGAGTTCATTTTAGACAGAGTAGCGCATCTATGAAACTAGGTAACTTTTACGGTATTGGACTTGGGCCTGGCAATCCTGAGTACCTAACATTAAAGGCAATTCAGACTATTCAAGATGTAGATTGTATCTTTGTTCCCAAGTCTGATACCAAAGAAGATAGCATCGCATTGGAAATTGTTAAGGATTATGTGAAAGGGAAAAAGGTAATTGAACAGATTTATCCAATGACAAAGGATAAACAAAAACTTAACAACGCATGGCATAAGGCGGCGGAAGAAATACATTCAGAAATTGTATCAGGAAGCAACGTGGCTTATCTAACATTGGGAGACCCCATGACCTTCAGCACATATATTTATTTGCTGCGCTATTTGAATGCTATGCTTCCACGCGAAGTAATAAACACGATTCCTGGAATTACTTCATACAACGCAGCGGCTTGTTTGGCTAATTATCCGTTATTGACAGGGGATGAGAGGTTAGCGGTAATTCCTATACCAGAGAACGTTGATGAATTACGTCCTTTCCTAGAAATGTTTGATACGGTTGTTATGATGAAGGTGGCAAAGAAGCTTGATGAGGTAATTCAACTGCTTGAACAGATGGGAATTTCTGAAAATGCTGTGTTTGCTTCGTATATTGGGCAAAAAGACGCCTATCTTACATGCGACATCAGATCTTTGAAGGGCAGCGGAAGAGGATATATGTCTGTTTTGATTGTAAGAAAAAACCTAAATAACCGTGAATGAACACAAATTTTGTTACATGTAGTAAACGCAAAAGAAAGTTGTCATTTTTCTAGATTCCCACTCCCCACTTTCGTGGGGACAAGTTTACCCCTGTGGAAACAGGGGTGGGAATGACAGTGTGGTAGTACTATATCAATTTTCTTGTTACGTTCACTATAAAATCTCCTTTTCATTGTTGAACATTAACTGGTTCAGATACTCCTGCTTCATGAAAAGAAGCCATTTCATTTAATAATTTTACTCCAGCCTCTACAAGGCTAATACCCAATGCGGCGCCAGTACCCTCGCCTAATTTCATGTTTAAGTCCAACAAAGGTATTTTATTCAATAGCTTTAGCATTATTTTGTGCCCTTTTTCAGCAGAAATATGTGAAGCTATTAGATATTTAGCCACCTTTGGTTCAATTGCATTGGCAATTAAGGCGCCAGCCGTTGAAATAAAACCATCCAGTACCACAGGCACACGATAGCGTGCAGCGCCCAGGCATAAACCAGCAATACCTCCAATCTCATATCCACCAACCTTAGACAATATGTCTATAGGGTCACTTGGATTTGGTTTATTTACATCAATGGCTTTTTTTATTACTTGAATTTTTCGTTGTAGTGTAATGTTATCTATGCCTGTTCCATTGCCTGCTGCTGAATCAACATCCGTTTTTCCCAAAACGGTAAGAATGGCGCTGCTTGGTGTTGTATTGCCAATTCCCATATCGCCTGTACCGATGATATCTAGTCCTTCTTCTAGTTCTTCCTCGACCAATTCAATGCCGGCCTCTATAGACCGAACAGCGTCTTCCCTTGACATTGCAGGTCCACGTGTCATATTGTTAGTACCAAGACCTATTTTTTTTATCCTGAGACTTTTATCTTTACATTGATTGGGAAATATATTTGCCTCAAGATTTGAAGCAACACCGCAATCAACCACGATTACCTCGGCACCGATGTGCCGTGCAAGAACATTGATAGCTGCTCCGCCGTCTAAAAAATTTTTAACCATTTGTTTTGTAACTTGCTGGGGAAAGGCGCTGACGCCTTCTTCTACAACGCCGTGGTCGCCTGCTATAGTAAATATTTTTTTGTATTTTATTTGGCATTTTACGGTACCTTTTATTGAGGCATATATTATTGCCAACTCCTCCAACCTTCCCAGACTACCACTTGGTATTGCAAACGACTTAAACATTCTCCTGACATTGCCATCCGGGTCTATAGGAACATCCCCGATTTGTTCTAATGTACGTTTTAATAGTTTCATGTATAAATTGATTAAAATATTGCAAGACACAATGATTTATTATATATTACTTAACAGAGGCGAATTTTATATATCCTAGCAGGATAATTCAAGTTAATTCGATATGAAGAAAAATTTACACCCAATGGATGACGCCTTATTAAGCCCCGGTATAGTTAACAAAGAGCAGTTAAATAAGGCAAAAGAGACTCAAAAGACTGAAAACATCAGCCTTCAGGACGCTATCGTCAAACTTGGCTATTCAACCTATCCGGAAATCATTCAGTTCCTGTCCACACAGTATGGTTTGCCTGTAATCAACCTCGACGAAACCGATATTTTACTGGATATAGCTAGGTCTCTGCCTATACAAATTGTAGATAAGTATAAAATCTTACCGATATCAAGAGATAATAATACGATAACCATTGCAGTAAGCAGTCCACCATCATTTGAACTTCTTGACAACTTACGTTTTATGTTAAGCGCTGATATAAAATGCGTACTAGCTACGCCGGAAAGTATAAGGGGGGCTATTAATAAATTTGTACGCCCTGAAAATGTTGATACCTCTTTAAAAGAACTTACAAGCCTTGGAATGCCTGTAACTGAAGTAGGAATTGAAGACTTTGGAGAAAGACGAGACAAGGAGAAAGAAATAGAAGATGAAGGCCCTATTATTCAGTTGGTTACGTTAATAATAAACAAGGCTATTACTTTTCGTGCCAGTGATATCCATGTGGAACCTCTTCATAATAGATTACGAATAAGGTACCGTGTTGACGGGGTGTGTCAGGAGGCAGAGGTATTACCGAAACGTTTACAAGACGCTATTATTTCCAGGTTTAAGATATTGGCTAATATGGATATTTCCGAAAAAAGAAGACCCCAAGATGGACGTATTAATGTTAAGCATGGCGGTAAGGAATTAGATATTCGCGTATCCTGCCTGCCTTCCATTTATGGAGAAAGCATTGTTATGCGGCTGCTTGAAAAATCGGCTTTTATGCTGGACCTTAGAAATTTGGGATTTTATGAAAATGACTACAAACGGTTTAGTTCTATCATTAATAAACCAAATGGTATATTGCTGATCACCGGGCCTACAGGGAGCGGTAAGACGACTACGTTATATGCCGTTATTAATGCGCTTAACAAACCAAGCACGAAAATAATTACTGCAGAAGACCCTGTAGAATATACAATTCCAGGTGTTAATCAAAGTGAAATAAGTGAGAAAATTGGCTTTAATTTTCCGATAGTTCTGAAAACAATGCTTCGCCAGGATCCAAATATTATCATGGTTGGAGAAATTCGCGATACCGAAACGGCGGGAACAGCTATTGCCGCAGCTTTAACAGGACATTTAGTGCTTAGTACGCTTCACACAAATGATGCGCCTTCTGCTATTACAAGATTGATTGACATGGGATTAAAGAATTTTCTTATCGCAACCTCTTTGCAAGGTGTAATGGCACAACGTTTAGTCAGGGCAATTTGTCCGAATTGCAAGGAACCCGTTAAGTACACTCCGGAGCAGTTGATTCAGATGGGATATGAAGCAGAGGCTTTGAAGGATTTTTCTTTTTATAAAGGAAGAGGTTGTAAGGACTGCAATAAAATAGGGTACTATGGTAGAATCGGGATATATGAATTGTTAGACATAGATGAGTCTGTACGTGAAATGATATATCGAATGGCTTCTATCGAAGAAATCAGAAAAGCTGCTACATCATCAGGAATGACAAGCCTTAGGGATGACGGACTAAAAAAGGCAATAGACGGCAAAACAACACTTGAAGAAGTATTCAGAGTCGCCTGAATTGAAGTTTAGCACAGTGTTGTTCCGAACACAAAAGCGGACGTTTACGTAATAACCAGTTTATATTAACTTTTCTGTTTAACTTTATTCTTGCAACTTTAATCAACGAAATATGCAGATAACAGAGAAACCAAAAACAAGCGTGAAGACGGAAGGAAAGAGAAGGCTTTTTGGACAGTTATTGATAGCCAAAGGTTTTGTCACAGAAGACCAAATACAGGAAGCGCTCTCAATTTCTAAGCAAAGCGGGGGTTTACTGGGGGACATCCTTGTGGATCTCAAGTATATAACTAATGAGCAGATTTTGCAAACACTGGGTGAGTATTTAGGACAGGAGATTGTGGATATAGCGGAGATGGATATTCCTACAGACGTTATTAACAAGGTGCCTACTGCCATTGCTCAACTATATCGTATAGTACCTATAAGTGCCAAAAATGATGTCATCACAATAGTACAGGCAAATGCTTTAAATTTTGAAACGCTTGATGATTTAAGACTAATACTTAAGCAGACAATAAAACCAGTTCTTTGTTATAAAGATACAGTTAATCGTACCATCGAAAAATACTATCCCAAAAAACACGAATCAGTAGAACAATTGTTATTGGAATTCAAAGATGACACTTCTCAAATAGAATCTGTTGCAGGAGAATATATTGATGTTGAAGAACTAAGAAAACTGGCTAACACTGTCACTGTGAAGAATTGGGTTAACCTTATGTTCCTCAATGCAATATTAGATAACGCCAGTGATATACACTTAGAAGCATTTGAGGATAGATTTATAGTCAGGTATAGAATTGACGGTATACTTTATGAAAAAGTCTCTCCACCAAAGAATATGGGAATATCTATTGTTTCGAGAATAAAGGTTATGTCTGGCATGGATATTTCCGAGCGGAGATTACCGCAAGATGGACGCATCATGATAAATATAGGAGGCACCCCTCTTGATTTGCGCGTTTCTACACTTCCCACGAAGTATGGGGAAAGCGTTGTTATGCGTTTGTTGAATAAATCAAGCGTATCGTTAAATTTAGAAAAGCTGGGGTTTTATCTTGAAGAATTAAAAATAATCTATGATTCATTAAATAAACCAAACGGTATAATCCTTGTTACAGGGCCAACTGGCTGTGGTAAGACAACCACATTATACGCACAATTAAATCATTTGAACGATATCGGCACAAAAATTATTACTACAGAAGATCCTGTAGAATATGATATAGAAGGCATTGTTCAGGTACAAATAAATCAATCTATAGGTGTGGATTTTGCAAATTGTTTGAGAACAATTTTAAGACAGGATCCAGACATCATTCTTGTAGGTGAAATACGTGATGAGGAAACAGCCAAGATTGCAATACAAGCCGCATTAACAGGCCATTTGGTATTTAGCACTTTACATACAAATGATGCTCCAACCACAGTAGCGCGTTTAATTGATATGGGTATTAAACCGTATCTAATTGCCGCTACGGTAGAAGTTGTTATCAGCCAGAGATTGGTACGTAAAATATGTTCATCATGCAAAGAGGAATACGAACCCGATGAGGGATCTTTAAGAGATTTGAATCTTACGAGGAATGATGTCAAGGGAAAGAAGTTTTTCAGGGGTAAAGGTTGTAGTAATTGTAAAAATATAGGATATAAGGGTCGTATGGGAATATATGAAATTATGGTTCTAAATAGCGAAATACGCAAATTAATTACAGCGCAGACAAATGCAAATATAATTAGGATGGCTGCAAAAAGGAGCGGGATGAATACCTTAAGAGAAAGTGGATTAAAAGCGATATACAATGGATTAACAACGATTCAGGAAGTTATGAGAGAAACAACGATAATGTAAATTGAGAATTAAGGGGAAGCGATGTCTGTTTTTCAATATGTTGCTGCTAATAACAAAGGGCAGACAGTAAAGGATAAAATTGAAGCGTCCAGTTCTGACAATGCCGTAACAATGATCCGTGCTTTAGGTTATTATCCCATAAATATCAAAGAAATCCAAACCCGTAAGAAGGGGGATGAAATATCCACTACGGCGGCAACTCCTTCTAAAAGAAAGACGTCAATGTCATTTTCTTTTGGAGGGGTCAGATCGAAAGAAATAACTACTTTTACACGGCAACTAGCGACACTCCAGGATGCAGGATTCCCTTTAATCCGAGGATTAAAGATACTTATACTTCAAACGAGAGGCATGTTTAAAAAAACTTTGATAAATGTAGCTGAAGATATTGAAGGCGGAAGTACGCTTTCTGGTGCCCTTGCAAGACATAAAAAGGTTTTTGATAAGCTTTATGTTAATATCGTAAAAGCAGGAGAGTTGAGCGGTTCGCTTGACGTTGTTCTGCAGCGATTAGCCGATTTCCGCGAAAAGATGGAGCGAGTTATTAGAAAAGTAATAAGTGCCATGATATATCCCACAGTTGTTATTGTTGTCTCTGCGGCTATTTTAATAGGACTCATGATTTTTATAATACCAAATTTTGCAAAAATATTTGAAGAAATGAATTTAGAATTGCCTATGCCAACACGGATGCTTATAACATTTAGTACGATCCTCAAAACACAATGGATATTTATACCTTCGGTACCGTTTGGAATAATTGTTTTCTATAAGATATTAGGAAGGATAAAAAAAATACGGCTAATAATTGACAAGGCGAAATTTAAAATACCTATTTTGGGGGTAATTATTAATAAATCTACCGTTTCTAAATTTGTTCGTACACTTGCTACTCTAACTTCCAGTGGTGTGGCAATATTGGATGCACTCAACAACGTTAAGGAGTCGACGGGAAATGCGGCTTTGGCTAATGCTATTCAGAAAATACACGATAGCGTTAGGGAAGGAGAAACTATAACCAAACCCTTACGAGCATCGAGAATATGTAATGAAATAGTTGTCAATATGGTGCAGGTAGGTGAAGAGACAGGAGAACTGGACAAGATGCTTACTAAGGTGGCTGATAGTTATGATGATGAAGTAGACAGGGCTGTAGAAGCTATGGTAAGCCTGATAGAACCAATTATGATTATATTCTTAGGTGGTTCTGTTGGTTTTATTGTAATCGCCATGTTTGTACCTTTGATAAAATTAATGCAGGGTATTGGCCCTCAGTAGTATAACCAGAACAAGTCTGGAACTATTTAATAGAAATTCAACTCAGGTTGCAATTTCCGGTCGGTGGTTAGTTATTCGTTTTAGATATCATTCCCAAAAAAATCCAGCAGTTAATTATTCATAATTTATTTCATATTTAAGATCGGTAATCTTGTTTCATTGCATCGAAAGGGTTTTTATGAAATATCCTTTGTGGAAAAATGGTTTTACCCTGGTGGAGCTCCTCGTTGTTGTAGGTATTGTAGGTACTCTTGCGGGCATAATATTGCCTGTTTTTATACATGGGGGGCTTGATGAAGGCGTTAGTACATTACAGAGCAGTGTACTCAACGCCAAAACCTTTGCCGTAACAAAAAGAAAACAATGTACACTATCGTTATGTGCCGATTATTATACGGCTCCCAACCCGTTACCCTGTTTGTTTACTGTGGAAGTTGTTGGTGAAACTGTCAAAAAGCAATACCGTATGCCCAAATACATAAGGTTTTGGCAGTATGAAGTAGTAGGCGGTGCCACTCAGAGTTTTACTAGCGGAACAAAGACGGTCTACTTTGAGCCCAGAGGTATTTTACATACACAAAGTACTGATGCTCCGCAGGACATCGTCATTACTTTGAAAGACATTAAAACTGGTTTAACAACCAGTCGGACAATAATTGGGAACACTTGTCAAATTGAAAAATAGAAAACCATATATATGATCGAGATAAAACCTATAACTAGTCCAATTAATGCAATAGTTAAGATTCCGGGTTCTAAGAGTTATACAAACCGTGCGCTTATTACAGCGGCATTAGCCGATGGAGAATCTGTAATTACCAATGCTCTGTTTAGTGATGACACTAAATATATGGCGTCAAACCTAAATATATTGGGAATACTCGTAGAGGAAGAACAAAACGATAATAAGTTTATTGTGCATGGTAAAGGAGGAGTTATTCCTGTAAAACGCGCTAATTTGTTTGTTGGAAATGCGGGCACTGCAATGAGATTTTTAACTGCAATGCTAACCCTTGGTAAAGGAGTTTATGAAATAGATGGTGTTGCACGCATGAGGCAAAGGCCTATACAGGATTTGCTCGATGGTCTAAACCAACTTGGAGCTGATGTTGCATCTAAACACAATAACGGTTGTCCACCGGTAATAATTAAAGGTAAAGGATTGGCAGGTGGTTCAGCAACAGTAAAAGGGGATTTGAGTAGTCAATATTTTAGCGCAATGTTGATGGCTTCGCCTTACGCAAAACAGGATGTATCTATTAAGGTGAATGGCAACCTTGTTTCAAAACAGTATGTAGAAATGACTGTGGCGTTGATGTACCGGTTTGGGGTAAAAGTTGAGAATAGCGAATACAAAAGCTTGTTTGTGAAATCAGGACAACGTTACAAGCCGATACATTACGAAGTAGAAGCGGATGCATCGGCTGCTTCTTATTTTTTTGCTGCTGCGGCTATTACCGGAGGGATGGTTAGAATTACCGGAATCGGAAGTAATTCCTTGCAAGGAGATGTTCATTTTGTAGATGTTCTGAAAAATATGGGTTGCAAAGTCAGAATGAGCTCTAATTGGATTGAAGTACAAGGAAATACACTTCGGGGGGTAGATGTTGATATGAATGATATGCCAGACGTTGTGCAGACTTTAGCAGCCGTAGCAGTTTTTGCTACGGGTAAAACACGAGTACGAAATGTAAAAAATATGCGCATAAAGGAAACCGACCGTATTGCTGCGGTAGTGACTGAGTTGCGCCGTCTCGGAATTTCAACTGTAGAATATGAAGATGGTTTTGAAATAGAACCATCAAAACCTCAACCATCTGAAATAGAAACATACGACGACCATCGCATGGCAATGAGTTTTGCATTGATTGGGTTGCGGGCAAACGGAATATCTATAAAACATCCTGAGTGTATTTCTAAAACATTTCCTGATTATTTTCAAAGATTAGAGGCATTACGAAGTGGATCGTAATTCAGTTATTGGTGGAAAATATATGTCGCTTGCACTGGAACTGGCAGAAAAGGGACGCGGAAAAGTAGAGCCGAATCCCATGGTTGGCGCAGTGCTTGTGAAGAACGGAGAGATCGTAGGAAAGGGCTATCATCAGGTCTTTGGAGGGCATCATGCTGAAATAAACGCAATAAACGAGGCAGGTACAAACTGCACGGAAGCGACACTTTATGTTTCTATGGAGCCGTGCGCACACTATGGAAAAACTGCGCCGTGTGTTGATGCAATTATTAAAGCAGGTATCACAAAGGTAGTAATATCGGTTACTGATCCCAACCCAATTACGTCTGGGAAAGGAATACAGAAGCTGAAAGCGGCTGGAATTGAGGTTGGGATTGGTGTTATGGAATCACAGGCAAAGAGGCTTAATGCCCCTTTTTTTAAATTGATGCAAAAAGGATTTCCATACGTAATTGTGAAATGGGCGATGTCAATTGATGGCAAGATTGCCACATATACCGGAGACTCTAAGTGGATTACATCAGAGGAGTCACGAGAGTATGTACACAAGATCCGTGGACAAATGGATGGTATTTTAGTAGGAATCAATAGTGTATTACGGGACGATCCATTATTAACCTGCCGTATAAAAGGAGGGCGAAATCCCAAAAGAATTATTATAGATAGTAATGCATCATTACCATTAAACTCCCGCATTGTGAATACAATTAATGAAGGTGAAGTAATTGTTGCTGTAAATGAAAATGCCCGTCAAAAACAGGTTGAAATGCTTGAGAAATTGGGATGTAAAATCATTCAAACAAATGGTATTAATGATCGTGTTGATTTGAATGAGCTATTCAAAAGGCTAGGAGCGATGAATTTAACAAATATATTGGTGGAAGGGGGGGGCAGTGTTATTACATCCATGCTTGAAGAGCGGCTGGTTGATAAACTTATGGTCTTTATTGCCCCAATAGTTATAGGGGGCGAGGGAGCTAAATTGCCAGTGGTTGGAAAGGGTATTGATAGAATATGCGAAGCCTATCAAATTAAGGAAATTACTGTGAATAGATTCTCAAATGATATAGTTATTGAAGGTGTATTTTGAATACAAACAAGTTGATTGTTTATATTGATTTCCACAAAGTTTTTAAATTGACTTTCCCAGTAAATATCCCTATTATTTATTTACGAATTGATAATCTTTCTTCTAACCCTTTTGGAGTGAAGGTTGATGAAAAACAAAAAAAGCAAGAAGAGCATTTGTTTTGAGTGTAACTATGCAATTATTCTGGATGGCAAAATTGCTTTTTGCAATGTTTTAATGCGTAATGTGTCTTACAAGTCTTGTACTGCCTTTGAGCGCAATTGGCAGATAAATGATATTGTTTCTGAAAAAACAAAGGAAAGAAAAAAGGAACTCTAAAAAAATATTTAACATTGAGAAAATGTTTTAAGATAAAAAGGGATAATATAGCATAAATTATCCCTTTTTCATTTGGTGCATATAAACAATTCAGGATAATAATCGCTTATATTATTACTCTAACTAAAACATTAAATTTCCTTGAAAGACTTAAACAACGTTGGCTTCAAATTCTATTGACTAGATGTTTAATATATGCTAAATTACGTAAGAATTTAAGCGTAAGGTTTTAAAAACATTATGATTAGGAAGCGCGAATTTTTTTATGTTCTCTGAATTACTTCAAAAGCCATGTGACAATAATATATGAAGGTGCAGGAGTTGTTTTTAGATCTATTGTTTAATAATTTAATTCATGGAGAAGGAAATGAAAGCAGAAGAATCCGCTCAGTTTAAAAAACTCTTACTCTCGCTAAGAGAAAGACTGGTTGGGAAGGTAGACTCTATGCAAGGGGAGGCATTAAAACAATCCCGACAGGATGCGTCTGGCGATTTGTCTAACGTTCCAATTCACATGGCAGACGTTGGTACGGACAATTATGAAAGAGACCTTATGATTGAACTTATACAAAATGGTGAAGAAAGCGTCCGCAATATAGACATGGCTCTAGAAAAAATCGAAGAAGGTACATTTGGTGTTTGTGAATTATGCAATAAAAAAATAAATAAGGAAAGGCTTAAGGCTGTACCATACGCAAGACTCTGTATAGATTGTCAAAGAGAAGAGGAGGTTGATAGCGTTTAAAATAGGTTTATGAGAAACACTACTACATTTATTGTCGCTGTTGTGAGTGGTGTTATCATAGATATTGTAACAAAATGGGTTGTCTTTTCCAGACTGGAAGAGTTTGGCAAGATAACTTTAATTCGCAATGTATTAAATATACTACGAAGCGAAAATGAAGGCGTTGTTTTTGGCATGTTTCCAGGCAAAACCAACGCCTTTATTATTTTATCTGCCATAGCAATTATAGTGATTTTGTGCGTTTATATTTGGTCTGACAAAAAACACATTATGTCAAATCTTACCCTCGGACTTGTTTTGGCAGGAGCCATAGGTAATTTATGGGACAGGGTATGGTATGGGCGTGTAAGGGATTTTATAGATTTACATGCAGGGGATAAATATCATTGGCCTACTTTTAACGTTGCAGACAGCTTGATTTGTATTGGGATATCTATTATGGTCATTACATCATTTTTAAAATCAAAGCGTAAGGATACCGTTTAAGAACCATTTCTTGTGAGGTCGCGATACTTTTTTAGCAAATCGAGAGTAGTCTTCCCCGGCTTTCCAGTGCCAATAGTTCGTCCATCAATTTTCACAACTGGAATAATCTCGGCGGCCGTTCCAGTCAAAAAACATTCTTCGGCAATGTATAAATCATATCGAGTCATTAATTCCTCTTTGACTTCAATTCCCATCTCTGCGGCTAATTTCATTACAACATTTCTGGTAATTCCAACCAATATACCAGCACTCGTAGGAGGTGTTAAAAGAGTTTTATTTTTGTAAATAAAAATATTATCCCCGGCGCATTCTGCCACATAGCCGTCTTTGTTGAGCATTAAAGCTTCTCCAGCCCCAGCCTGTATTGATTCAATCTTTGCCAGGATATTATTCAGATAATTGAGGGATTTAATCTTGGGGTCAAGGGCAGAGAAATGATTTCTGATTGTGGTAACGGTTACAATATCAAGCCCTTTTTCATAAAGCGCTTTTGAATATAGTTCAATTGTATCTGTGATGATTATAATCTGTGGTGTTGCACACTTGTTTGGGTCTAACCCTAGTTTCCCAACGCCTCGAGTAACAACAAGGCGGATATAGGAGTCCTTCATGTTATTGGCTTCCATAGTATTTTTAATGGCATTTGCCATCTCTGCCTTTGTTATAGGTATTTTTAGCGCTATGGCCGTTGCGGAATCGTACAATCTGTCCAAATGTTCCTCCAGTGTGAATATTTTCCCATTATAAGCGCGTATTCCTTCAAATACACCATCCCCATATAGGAGTCCGTGGTCAAAAACTGATATTTTTGCATCTTCTTGAGGAAGAATTTGACCATTTATATAAATCTTTAATCCCATTGTTAAAAAATTTACTCCTTTCCTTTTTACCCTAGAATACGTCCATCTACAATTCTTATAACACGATTGGCATGTTTGGCTGTTTCTTCATCGTGTGTAACAATTACGACTGTTTGGTCCAATGTTCTGTTCAAATCACATATTAGTTCGCGAATTTCGTTGCCAGTTTTCGTATCTAAATTACCGGTAGGTTCATCGCATAGTAGTAACTCGGGATTATTTATCAGTGCGCGTACAATGGCAACGCGCTGTCTTTCACCACCAGAGAGTTGAGAAGGTTTATGAGTTAAACGGTCTCCCAGTCCGACTCTTTCCAGTAACGAAATGGCACTGTTAGTATAGTTTTCATTTGCATGTTTATGGTTTACAGCCCTGCTTCTAATTAAGCTTGGCAATAAAACATTCTCCAATGCGGTAAAGTCAGGCAAGAGATGGTAAAACTGGAAAACAAATCCGAAAATACGGTTCCGCATTTCTGACTGTTTATTTGAACTTAATTTCGTCAGATCAGTTCCTTTGTACACTACAGAACCAGAAGTGGGTGTATCCAGGATTCCAAGGATATGTAATAAAGTGCTTTTCCCAGCGCCAGAAGCGCCTACAATTACTACAATTTCTCCTTTTTCTATGGATAAATTAATTCCATGTAGAACAGGTAATGTACGCTCACCGTTCTTGTATTCTTTGAATACATTCATAGCCTGCAAAAGACTATTGCCATTCGTATTATTAGTTACCATTTTGATAAACAATGAACAAATATTTTTAGTGTGAAACTATAACATACCTGCAAGTGCAAGTCAATCGTTTATTTAGGTCTCACGTTTAGCACTATATATTCTCGTCTTTTTAATATTCCTTGATTTTATCAGTAATTTAAAGACATTCAACGAAATTTAATTCTTGTGTATATTGATGTGTTTTGATATGTTTTTGCTACAAGATACGGCTAAAGTCCTGAGTTACAAAGGACCATAACATTATTTTTGAGAGTCTATTCCTTTGTTAGCCAGTGCGTCTGCACAGGCATTTTCTTCCCTGCATACGTGTTGAATTTTCCACGATGGTATTTTGGTCAAAAGTGTTGTGAGTTCTTTATAAAGGGGCAAAAGACCTGGATTCTTCACACGGTACAAACCGTTGAGTTGCCTTACCAGAAGTTCGCTGTCGGTTTTAAATATAACCTTTTTAACTTTATAGGCAATTGCTTTTTGAGCCGCAAGAAGCATGGCTTGATATTCTGCAACGTTGTTTGTGGATTCCCCAATAAAACTGCATATTTCCGCAACTAGATTATAATCCTTATCATAAATGGCTACACCAATGCCAGCTTTGCCTGGATTTCCTCTTGATGCGCCGTCTGTATGAATGATAAGTTCACCAAATTCTTTTTTCCAACGCTGATGAATATTGGTTAGTGATGAGCTGGCATTGAGGGGTTTCTCTCCTTTTTTACTTGTGGAAATGTTTTGAAGCAATAAATTTATCATTTCTTTAGTAACTGAAGGGTTATCTTTAATTAATTTTTCTGTATCAAGATATTTTGCTATCAGCATTGCTAACGCTTGAGAAGATATATTTTCCATTTAAAACAATCTCCCATTAGAAAAAACACTTTGAGAACGCATGTCTCATTTTAAAAACCGATGCTGTTAATAGCAAACATTTTCAACATGTTGGTTTTTTCTTGAATCGTCACACATTTAAAAGTAACATTAGCGTCAACTAGGGAACATCACTTTTGTAAGGAATCTTATATGAGCGGCCAACTCATTACAAATATTTTGGATATTGAAGCAGAAGCTGACACTATTGTAAATAATGCCAAACAGAAAGCCGAGAAAATTATTTCTGATATTGACAATGAAATTAATTTATATAAAGGAACACTTGAGAATGAAAATCATTTAAAAATAAAACAATTAAGAGTGAAGATGTCCAGCTTGCAAAGGGCAGAAGAAGAAGTCCTGAAAAACAAATTTGAATCGTTGAAAGAAAAACTTCTGCATATAGACAGCAAAAGCACTGATGACGCCGTTAACTGGGTATTAAAGCACATTTACGAGCGCTAATATGGCTATTGAAAGGCTTAACAAAGTAAGTATTTTACTTCCTATCGAAGACGCCCGGTGGTTTCTAGGCCAGCTTTACCACTTGAATATTATTCATATAATAGACACTCTTTCCCGACTTGACGATTCGTCTGTCCCTTATTTCCATAGATTCCCCACAACAGTCGAAGACATAGAAAAAAATATTCAAAAACTGAATAACATACTCCCCATTCTAAAAGTGTTTGTCCAGAAAAAGAAAGGGTTCGTGGAAGGTATTTTCCCCATTCCACTGCAAATTACCAGTAAGGAATTAGACCAAACACTTTCCAGTATAGACATAGAGTCTATTTACAAAGAATGTAAGAATCAGCATGAAAAGTACATAAATCTCCAAAAGAGGTTGAAACAGCTACGTGAAGAAGCAGACAAACTTTCCGACTTTTTACCGCTGTCAGATCAAGTTACACAAATTCGTAATATAAGGCAAGCTGCGTTTTATTTCTGTTGTTTGTCTAAGTCACGATGGAACAGGTTTTTAATGGATACATCTGCAAATGAATTCCTTGCATGGCAGATTGTTTCAAAAACCGAAAAGGAGTTGAAAGTCCTCTTTGCATATCTAAATGATAGCAAAGATGCAGCACTAAGAATTTTTTCAAAATATGATTTAAAAGAAACACCATTACCTGCCATATCTGGCAATGTAAAAGACCATATTGATAAACTAGGTATGGAAAATTCCAACATAGTTCACGAACTTAGTCTAATTCAACGTCGCTTTCGCGAATTATCAAAAGAGTGGCATTCTATGGAGATATTGTTGGGGTATTGGGAAAACGAAAAAAATAAAATGGTTGACCAACGCAGGTGTGTTATGTCCAAAAAGACATTTGTACTGATTGGTTATGTTAAAATAAAAGACAAACCCATGCTTGATAAATTACTTTACAATGAGTTTCCACAGGCATCGGTTATTTATGAAGAGCCTTCGCCATCGGATAAAGTACCTGTCTGCATTTCGTTGAATAGATTTTTAAAGCCTGCCCAGTTATTGATTAATATGTTTGGATTGCCCAATTATTTTACATTCGATCCAACACCTTTTATCACGGTATCTTTTTTAATCTTATTCGGCATTTGCTTTGGCGATGTGTTTTACGGTATGTGTCTAATTGCTTTTTCCGCATGGATGATTAGAAAATATAAAAAGTCTGAGGCGTTGTCTAACTTCTTAAAACTTTTTTTTTATGCTGGCATAAGTACGATCATATTTGGCGCTCTGACTGGCGGCTGGGCAGGAGATTTGTATAATCAGGCATATTTAGGCGAGAATAACATTTTGTTGAAATTAAAAGAAAAATTCACGATTCTTGACCCGCTCTCAAAACCTGTTATAGCCCTTCTTTTGTCTATAGGACTTGGCATATTGAATCAATTTTATGGTATAGTACTTAAGATGTATGGAGAATTTAGAAGAAAAAATATTGTGAATGCCGTTTGCGATGGATTGCTATGGCTTATTGCGTTACCCGGATTCTTGATATTGGTATCAACAATATTTCTAAATATACCCGCTGTCATTGTTAGCGTTGGAAAATATTTGACCGTTATTGGTGCCATTGGGTTGATTTCTACACAAGGACGAAATGCAAAAGGGATTGCAGGCAAAATATTTACAGGGATTATCAGTTTGTATGGCATTGTTGGAACTTATGGTTGTGTTAGTTTTATTGGGGATATTCTGTCTTATACACGTATCTTGGCGCTTAGCCTTACAACGTCAATTGTAGGCATGTCATTTAACATTATAGCGGGGGTATTCAAAACAGGTACATTGATTGGCACTGTACTGTTTATTATCATTTTGATTTCTGGTCATTCATTCAATTTTGTTATGAGTATTCTTAGTGCCTTTGTCCATCCCGCACGATTAATCTTCCTTGAATTATTTGGAAGGTTCTATGAAGGTGGCGCCCAGAAATTCCAACCTTATGGTTTTAGCAGCCAGCGTATAACTATTGTAAAAATATTTCAAAATAAACATTAGATATATTCACAAAAAGAAGTGTAGCGATGCATCGCAAAGCGTCTCTACAAATAAAAAATAATTTACGAAAAAAGGAGTTCAATACCATGATTGAATTACTAAAACTGTATTTTGTGCAAACGGGTTGTGGATGGGCTATCCTTGGTGCAATTATAGTAGTCACGGTTAGCTGTTTGGGTTCTGCGAAGGGTATTTTGATTGCCTCATCTCAGGCGGCTGGTGTTTTATCAGAAAAACCCGAACTATTTGGGAAAATGCTGGTGCTCATGGCTTTGCCCGGCACACAGGGTTTTTATGGATTTATTGGCGCTATTATGATAGCGCTTCGAACAGGGGTTATTGCTGGACACATAAGTATATCTCCTTCTGTTGGTCTCGCCATTCTGGCTATTGCAATATGTATGGGTATAGTAGAATATTTTACTGCGCTTATGCAAGCCAAGGCAGCTACAGCCGCTATTAACCTTACTGGAAAACAACCTGAGGAGGGGGGGCGTGCTATTCTGATCCCGGCGCTCGTAGAAACTTATGCTGTCATTGCCTTGTTAATTTCCATTTTATTAATTACCTGGCTGACAAAAGAAGGGGGGATTTCATATTCTCCAAGAACAGGCACTGAAATTTGGTGATTGTATAAAATTGCCGTTTCACAATTAACTTCACTTGCCATCATGTCTATAGAACATATTAAAAATCATATCATCGGGAATGCCCAAAAAGAGGCGGAACAAATAGTCCGAACGGCGGATGAGCAATTTCGTACTCAAGTAAATGCAGCCAAGGCTTCCTTGGAAAAACAATCCCAAGAATTTTTGCAAAAAGAAGAAAAACGAATCAAAGAAGATATGGAAAGAAGTTTAAGCACATTAAAAAGAGATTATAAAATGAAATTGTTGGAGATTAAAAACAATATAATTGATGATGTTCTGGCTCGTGCCGTAAACCGGATACAATCACTCCCTGACGATGAATATCTGGCACTTGTAAGAAAATGGCTGGCAAATATACCCGATTATTTAGATGGGCAATTGTTTGTTAATACAAGGGATTTAAAACGAATAACGAGCGATTTCATTGATGCTATTAATAAAAATAGAAAAACAAGGCTTATTTTAAATAACACTACGCTTGAAATAAAAGGCGGTTTTATTGTAAAGACGGAACATTACGAAATTGACTATTCCCTTGATACCCTTGTAAAAAGCCTTCGTACTACTTTAGTCCCAGAGTTAGATGAATTTCTGCAACTATCTTGTACTGAATTGTAAACAGAAAATTTAAATTGGACACAGATTTCCGCAGATGTACACAAATAGTGATTTTAATACTTTAGAGCCAATATAATATGGGAAATGGTGCGCTTCATCATGAATGGTGTTATGTGTCAGGACTTGTTAATGTTCTTGAGTGTAAGCTACTCAACACAATATTCTTTGATAGATTACTATCAAGCAATGTTCTTGGGGATATGTTAATAAATTTGAATAATACCACTTTAAAAACTTATTTTACACACGTTAAGCATTTGTACGAATTTGAGACGTTGCTTGACGACTATTATTATACCAGATTGTATGAGATACGGTCTTTAACGCCCGATAGCACTGTTTGCGACTTCTTCCTGATAAAAAATGACATCCTTAATCTAAAGAATTTTGTAAAGCTCAAAGCCTGCGGCACAGGCGTAGATAAATATTCCAGAGAGACCATTGATAAGAATAAATATGATGATACATGGAATGACGAAGCGGTTTCTTTACCTGAAGTAATTAAGGAAACGGTTTCGCTGTCTAAAAAAAGTATGACTGCTGTGAAAAAGGAGGAATTGCCTTTTGTAATTGATTTGATAATAGACGGTGCTTATTTAAAGTATATCGAAAATATTCACAAAACAATAAAGGTTGAAATTATTAAGAGATATATGATGGCTTACCAGTTCATTAAAGGGTTTGAGGTGCTACGGCGTGCAATGGCTTTAAAGCTTGATATAAATCTTTTGAATAAATATTTTTTGATGGGATTTGACCAGTGCCACATGCTTCGTAAATTATTTACAGATACAGTACGGACATCTGAGAAGACATTTCGCGAAATTATTGTAGAAACGCATTGTAATGCGTCTCTACAAGAAAACGAAATGCTTGTTCGCATGATATCATCAAACACATCCAAAAATATTTCTTTTCAATACGAAGTGGAAACTGACAACTATTTGCTGGACATGATACGTCCTGTAAAATACACGCCTTTCGGACCGGAAAGGGTATTTGGGTATCTATGTGGTCTTACTACAGAGGTGTTTAATTTAAAATTAGTGTTGGGTGGAAAGGTACATAAGATTGGAAACAATTTATTAAAAGAACGATTACGGAAAGCTTATGTATAAAATAGTTATTGTTGGTGAAAGAGAACACATATTGCCGTACCAAAGCATTGGAGTTGAAATTGAACCAGTTAAAACAGCAGTTGAAACAATTTCTGTGCTTAGAAAAATAACACAGGATCCTTTGGTTGGAATTATATTGATTGCAGAGAATATGGCAGAACAATGCCTTGATGCTATTACCCAATTAAGGAATAAAACAGGTGAGGCTATAATCATTATTCCTACACAGCAAGAAAGCAGGAATACCGGAATGACAGAACTCAACAGAGAGATTGGACGTGCTGTAGGGATAGATGTTTTTGCAAAGGATTAGTTGGTTTACATCAGAAATATCCAGAAAATTTGATCTTTTATTTCTTCACGTAAACTAGGAGGGTTTAAAATGTCTCAAAATCAATACGAGAATAACCAATTAGTTATTGATGAAAAAGAGATGCAAAAAAGGAAGGATTACCTGGATTTCAAAGACAAAGATGCGGCATTATTGAAAGAACTAAAGACATTAATGGATGAAAATGCGGACAATCTTGTGGAGGCATTTTACAAATATATAGGCAATTTTCCAGAAGTGACGGCTTTTGGGATGGATCCAAATAGCCTCCCAAGATTATTAAAGATGCAGAAGAAATATCTTTTAAGCCTGTTTGAAGGTAATTATGACGGCGCATACTTTGAAAATAGGCTTCATATAGGTAACGTCCACATTAAGATTGGAGTGCCTACAAAATTGTACATGGGCGCTTATAACGTATACAAAATGCTTCTGATGCCGCTGATTTTCAAGAGATACAAAGGAGACATAGAAAAATTCCTGGATGCTGTGCTTGCTGTTGAAAAAATAACAAACCTGGATATGCAGCTTGTAATAGACTCATACAGCTACGGTTATAATTACAATCTCGAAAAAAAGTCAGAAGAATTAAAAGTGTTTCGGGATGCGTGCAATAATTCAATGGATGCTATAATTATCACCGATGTAAATGGGAATATTACCCATACGAGCAATGGTTTTGAAAGGATAACGGGCTATAAGCAGGAAGAGGTATTGGGTAAAAAACCATCAGTCTTGAAATCAGAGTACACTCCTTCAACAGTATTTTCTTCGATGTGGGGTTCGATTGCAGGTAAGGGATGGTGGGAAGGAGAGCTTGTAAACAAAAAGAAGAGCGGTGAACAATGGGATTGCAATCTGACCATTACCACCGTGAAAAACGCTTTAGGCGTTCCTTATGCTTATGTAGGCATACTCAGGGATATTACTGAAAAGAAGAGACGATTGGCTTATGTAGAGACAAGCAGAGGTGAAATGGAAAAGATGCAAGGCGAGTTTAAGGACTCGTATTCTGATACAGTGTACATGTTGGCGGTAGTGTGTGAGGCGTCAGACGAAACCACAGGCAAACACATCAGACGCATACAGCATTATTCTGAGGCATTGGCGCTGGAGTTAGGGTTTCCTCAAAAACAGGCGGAACAAATCGGGATATCAAGCATCCTGCACGATGTTGGAAAGATTTACATACCTGAAAAGATATTGAAGAAACCAGCGAAATTGACG
>JAHFOX010000067.1 GCA_023261445.1 Planctomycetota bacterium | reverse complement strand
TGAGCCAGCCACTCTCAGCCATGGCGGGGAATTCCATTTCTTTCATAAATGGAGTTATAAACTTGGTATCAATTCCCCTACCTGAATAACCACCCTTCATGTTGTCTTGATGAAGTCTAATATCTTGATCTGGATTATGTAATTTGTGAACAAGACTTGTTATTAATACTGTTAGTACACCCCTTCCTCTTTCAAAATTATCTACAACAGTTTTTAAATGAGCTTTTTCCACTTTGTCTACTCCATTAAACAACGATTCAAGATCGCCTTTATTTACAATATCTAATACTCTTTTGTAAATTTCTTGTAATATTTTTATGTGCACCTGTCCTTTATATTCAGCTTGCATAAACTAACCCAAGAAAGTTTTCTTTATTGGTTTTTTTAAGTCTTTCTTTAGCAGTTTTACAATAATCTTCATTTATTTCAATTCCAATATATCTTCTGTTAAGCTCTTTTGCAGCTACCGCCGTAGTTCCACTCCCAGCGAATGGATCCAGAACAACATCATTGGGTTTAGATAAGAGCTTGATAAGTTCTTTTATAATGTATAATGGATAAATAGCAGGGTGTTTAGAACCTTTAATTGTTTCAACCGCACATTCTATTACGTCTCTTTTGATTGGCTCTCCTTTGATTTTTATTATTGTGAATCCCTTTTTTAATAGTTGATATTTCCTTCCTCCATCCTGTCCTCCAAATGGTTCAGAGTGAATACCTTTAATCTTCATTCTAAAACTTTCTATCTTTCCAGTTTTTGTTTCTTGAATTACATTTTGTAGTTCGGCAAATGCCAATTTCTTTTGCTCTAATGTAAGGCTTGAGTTCTCTATTAGTTCAAAGTATTTTTTCCCTATATTATTACCGTTATGCTTTTTACTTTTTGGCCCGTTGTTCAAATAATCAGTTAAGTTGTAATAATAGTTATCATTCTTTACAAAGTGGAAAAACGGTTCTGTACTACTCACAAGCCTTTTTTGATATTGTCTTGGTGTTGGATTGAGCTTTACCCAAGTTATATTATTTACGAGCTTCACCGGAAATTTTTTTATTACTTCCAAAGCAAATCTATAAGGTATCAGCTGGAGATTACTTTCTAAATATTTGTCTCCCAAATTAAATATAATACTCCCGTCGTTGTTTAAAATACGAATACATTCCGAAAAGACATTTATTAGATTTTCTATATATTCATCGATACTTTTTTCGTTTCCTATACCACCGCCATAGTCTCTTTGCTTGAAATAAGGTGGAGAAGTAATTACTAGATTTATCTTATTATTGGGGATTAATTTTAATATAGCCAAGCTGTCTCCGTTTGTTATATTGTCCAAATAACTCTCAAATGATATGTCTTCTTGAGCATAGTATTGAACTGTAGATTCTTTAATTTTAAATGTATTACTTTTTGAGGGCTTTTTTCTTTTCATTGCTTAAATTATTAGTAAATTAAAGTATTTATTAATATTCAATTGAATCAACTGAATTATAAATTAATAAAAGTTTTTGTCAAGCAAAATATTTGTTTAAAAGGAGGTTTAAATTTCTGGCAGGAGGATGTTGATCTGTGCGCCGGGGAAGTGGGTGAGGTTGAGTTCTTTTTCTTTTCCCCGTGCCCATGCGGGTATTATCGAGAGCTTTGCTGTTCCTGAACGGATGGAGAGTTTTTCAGTCCTATGTATAAACTGAAAGATTTTAGCTGCAATATATCTTACTCCCAGAACTCCCTTAGTCCCAGGCTTATTTCTAATGCCTTATCAATTTCCGACATCTTACTCTTCGGGAGTATTCCAACAACATTTTCAAGCCTTTCTTTATCAATGGTATATATATGTCCAAGGTGAATAACTGATTTATGAGTGAGTCCACTTTCTTCTGGTGTTATTATTACACCGACTGGGAGTTCGGCCACTTTAAGATTGCTCGTTATTGCTACAACTATCGTAAGACTGCTTGCTTTATTACCGACATCATTTTGAATCACTAAGGCAGGATGAGGACCTTTCATTTCCCTACCTTTTGAAGGGCTAAAATCAAGGAAGTATATTTCGCCTCTCTTAGGATGTTTCATTTTTCTTTAGTCCTTCTGCCAGTTTTATATTTTGCACTAGGCTTTTCGCAGATACTCAAAAAATCTTCCGCAAGACGTTTGTCGTCTTCTGCAATTTCTTTGTAAATCCTTTCTGCCTTTTCTATAGCCTGCTGCTTTTTGTAAGTATTAACCATTTTCGTTATTGCATTCCGGACAACTTCACTTCTATTCTTTTTTAATCCTTGTGAAATCTTATCTATTTCCTCAAGAAGTTCTTCTGGAATACTTATTCCGAGTTTTATGACTGTCATTTTCGAATCTCCTAATAATACGATTTAGAATTGATAGGAATACCAAGTAGAATACCACAAAGAATACCAAATTGCAACTTCACGAATATCTAAATATTCTTGAGTTCAATATCAATTGGAGATTAAATTTCAGGCAGGAGAATGTTAATTTGAGAGCCGGGGAAATGGGTGAGATTGAGTTCTTTTTCTTTTCCCCATGCCCATGCGGGTATTATCGAGAGCTTTGCTGTTCCTGAGCGGATGGAGAGTTTGCCGTTCCATTGATTGACAAAACGCCTTACGGCAGCCAAACCGTGTCCCCTTCCTTTTTCTGCATATCTGGATGCACCGTGAAGCAATGCCTTTTCAATGGCTTCAAGGTCATTTTTTAACGAAAACCTCTCAGAAAGGGACATTCTAAAGCCTATGCCAATATCCATAACGGCAATTTTTACCACATTTTTGTTCATGTTCTGAAAATGGTATTTCTGGATGCCTACAAACCCTTTGGTCTCGCTATGCTCGATGATATTCTGGCAGACTTCTGAGAGTGCAACAATAAAACCGTTAATTGCTCTTTCGTCATAATGGAGATGTTTTTCGAGGATTGAATGGGCGCGGTCTTTCACCTTTCCAACGATAAAATGGATGTCGTCTGACTTTTCTATGGGCGTGATTTCGAGTAGGACATCCGAGTAAGAACTCCTCAGATATTTTTCTGATATTTGAGGTTGGGAGGGTTTTAAGGTGAAATATCCACCGGCGAATTTGAAGAAATCCATCCTTTCGAGGTATTTGAGAACTTCTTCTGATTTGGGAAGGTACATGGGTTTCTGAATGCCCTTTGATTTTAGAAGTTCTCCTATCTCAAGAATACCCACCATGCCGTAAGGGTCTATAAAGGACACTTCTTCAAGATTAATTTCATCCTGGTCTTTAAAGATATGCAGAACTTGTTCAAACGTGTCTTCTGTTATTTGAGTCATTGGCTATAGGGGAGGGTGGCTAATAGAGAGAAATGTAAATTTATAATTTCATTAATTGTTTGCCTGTGCACTCTTGGCGGAGTCTCAAATCGCAATTCGTGCATCATAAATTTGCATTATTTTTTCTCTGCAGGCTTTGTTAGTATGCCTTCAGACCAATTGATTATAGCGCCGATGTCCACAGGTTCACCGCCGACGGTCATTTTGTGTTGTCGTCCTTCCAGCAATTTCTTTTCTTCGCCCTCTACCAGCAACGTGGCTTCGCCTTTTATGGATGTTACAGTTGTAATAAAATCACTTGTCTGAATATTTAATGTACCTTTAGTTGTGCGTATTCGCCCGTTTGGGGTATCAATCTCAAATGGTATCTCTGATTCTTTCACTGAAATAATGACTTGTCCAGTTTTAAGCTTTATCTTAGAAGATTCTATGAAAAGCACCTCAGTGTTAGCGTCCATACCAACATCCACGTTTTTTTTTGTGGATATAGCAGTTTTTCCTTCAAAACCTGTTTTCAAGGTAGTGCCATTGTGGAAACTGGTACATTTTGATACTTTATTCCATGCTGTGCCTCCGGGGGACAAATATTGAATTTCCCCATTAATATTAGCAAGGTTTATTTCTCCACCCTTATGCGTAAGATAAAAATATGTCGCAATCAAAATGATGGCTCCACATCCAACAATAGTACCCAAGAAGATAAGTCCCTTTTTTGTAGGTCTTGCGATAAGTATTCCCAATTCATAAAGGATAATCATGGGAATGGCGGTCATTGTCTGTGTAAACGGATCGGGCGGAGTAACTACTGCAGCAATAATAAATATTGCTAAGATAGCATACTTTCTCCACGATATAAATTTGTCAGGTGTGACAAATCTTATCTTTGATAAAATCAGCATGATGAGTGGCAATTGGAATACCAGCCCTAAAGCCACAGTCAGCATGAAAACAAATGACACGTAATCCTTCATTGTGATGATGGGCTGGATACCAGGACCAAGGATACCAATCAGGAATTGCAGACCAAATGGGATTAACAAGAAATACCCAAAAAGTCCTCCAATTACAAATGCCAGGTAAGAAACAGGCAGGAACGAAAGCAGGTATTTTTGCTCTTTTTTATAAAGCCCTACGCTTACAAATTGCCATATCTGGTAAATGATAAACGGATAGGAAAGAAATACTGCCGTAATAAAACACAACTTCATGTAAGCATAGAAACCTTCCTGATAACTCAGCACTTGCAATTCTGTTGAAAGCCCAACCTTTAACATGGCAATTTTGTGGGGTCTTTTTGCTATATCCAGAATCTGCACTTTGAAGAACCAGCACAATATAAAGCATAAAACGATGGCAATAAGTGAATAAACAACCCTGCGGCGCAATTCTTCAAGATGTGCACCCAGCGACATCCTTATGTTTTCAAGTTCATTTTCACTATTTAGTTCTTCTGATTCTGTCTTTTCCACACTAATGCCTCAATGGATTTACATTTTTTAGATAATTCTCTTTGTTAAGAATGCGACAAAAAGTGAATTTATATTACAAACATACTTTTAAAATTACAAGAAACAATTAATAGGTTCTTCTATCCAGCAGATTTCAATTCGATAGAAAAGCCTTGAAAGATTTATGGGTATATGCTACTATTTTCGTATTAAGTTTTGATTTTATATTATCCGCAGACCCAATGAGGGCTTATTTTATGGGTAATGAATTACAGGGAAACTTGGTTGGCACAGGTAAGGTTTTCGGGATTATTGTCAGCCGTTTTAACAATTTTATAACAAAACGTTTATTGGATGGTGCAATTGACGGGCTTGTAAGACACAGTGTAAAAAAAGAAGATGTTGATATTTTTTGGGTGCCCGGTTCCCTTGAAATACCGCTTACAGCCCTTAAGGTTGCGCAGAGCGGTAAATATGATGCAGTAATTTGTCTGGGTGCTGTTATTCGTGGGGAAACAGCGCATTTTGATTATGTTGCAAGTGAATCAGCCAAAGGTATAGCGCACGTTGGATTATCCACAGGTATTCCCACCATTAATGGCGTGATTACAACTGAGACTTTGGAACAAGCTATAGACCGTGCCGGCGCAAAGACCGGGAATAAAGGAACAGAGGCTGCTTTGTCGGCGATAGAGATGGTAAATCTTTTTGGTCAAATACAAGCCGGTGTAAAAACAGTCAAGAAGCGTTAACCAAATAGTAGTATTTCAAAATTTTCCCGCATAATTACTTTTCAGACTCGGTGACAGAGACTAAGTTTATTTAACTGATTTATTTTTTACTGCTCTTACAAAAACTAAATATTCCATGCGTAACAGAACAATTGCTCGCGAACTCGCCATTCAAGCCCTTTATCAGATTGACCTGCGCGGTGATGAAGTTGTTGATGAGGTTGATTCCTTTTGTAAAAAACACACTGAAAAGCAAGATATTTATACGTTTGCCATGTCGCTTGTCAGTGGTTGTTGGTCACACTTTAAGGAAATTGACGAGAAGATATCGGCTGTTACAGAGCACTGGGAATTACGGCGCATGGCTGTTATTGACAAGAATATTTTGCGTTTAGGTGTTTACGAATTACTATATAGAGACGACATCCCTCCGAAAGTATCAATTAACGAAGCTATAGAACTCGCCAAAAAATTCAGCACAAAAAATTCAGGGACGTTTGTAAATGGAATTTTAGACAAAATTTACACCCAATTTGGAAACGGAAAATTAAAGGATAACAAATATATTCCATTTCTCCATAACGCCCCAGAAATTGATTATGGAAATTCAGACCTGCATATACACACGAGATATTCTGATGGTACGATGACGCCTGAAGAGGTTGTTGATGAATCCATTAGGCTTGGAGTTTCAACGATTTCAATTACTGATCATGACACAATTGATGGAGTGATGAAGGCTTGTCGCTATGGATACGGCAAAAATATTAATATCATTCCAGGAATAGAACTATCCTCATACCTTGCACCTTCTGAGGTTCACATACTTGGATATTTTATTGATGTTTATAATGCATCTTTGCAGAAAGTGTTAAAACAATCCTACGAAGATCGGTTAAAGCGTATTTATGCAATGGCGGATAAATTGCGCAGTCTTAATGTTGATATTAATCCACAGGAGGTGTTTATACTGGCTGGAAAGGGATCTCCCGGTCGTATGCATGTGGCAGAAACAATATGGAAACATGGTTATTGCAATACCATCATAGACGCCTTTTCAAAATACATTGGGGATAAAGGTCCAGCGTATGTCCCAAAAAAAACCTTGAATCCGCAGCAAGCTATTGAATTAATTAGAGGAGCCGGTGGCGCGGCTGTTTTAGCTCATCCTGGATTAACACAAAGAGATAATGTTATCGAAGAGTTGGTAAAATACGGTTTGGGGGGAATGGAGGTGTATTATCCGTCACATACTCCACAGGCTGTCAAGAAATACTCAGAGATGGCAAAAAGGTATAACTTAGCCATAACGGGAGGCTCTGACTTTCACGGAGAAAGAAGGGTAGACACCCCTATTGCAAAAGTGACTGTATCAGGCGATCTAGTTGGTAAACTTAGACAAAAATGTTTCTCTAATTCCCGAGTTATGTCCACACAAAGAGACAAAGCGGTTTTATAAATTTACGTTTAGAAATTTTAAAGGAGTTGTAAAAGTTTTCTAGCATGTAAATCAAACCTTCAGATTTGATGGTACAGTCCTTCAAGACTAAAGTCTTGAGTTACGATAGCTTTTCATTTTACAAAAATCGCTGCCGAAGGTGGCATAATTTAATAATGCAGGGGTATAATAGTTAATGGAACAGCCTTCAAAAAAAGATAATACTAAAAAGGATTCTGCGGTTTCGCCTGAAAAGCAAAAGGATAATTTAGGGAAAACAAGTTTTTGGTCCCGATTATGTAATTTTACGGTGGAAACTCCGAAGAAAGTTGTTATGGAGGGGGACACTATAAAATTGGTTCCAATTACACCTGAAACAGAAGCCGTTGTTGAAGATAAAACCAAAGAAGCAGTTTCGGTCATGCCGGAAGCTATTGTTACCAGAGAAAAAGTTAGAGAACAAGCGGTAACACCAAAAAAAATTGTTGAAGATAGTGCTGGCGTAAAACCTCCAGAGGTCAAATCGAAACCAGTCCCTGTTATTGAAGATAAAACTAAAAAGCCAGTTTCGGTTAAACCGGAAACCGCAGTTGCCAGAGAAATAGTCAAAGAGCAGGCAAGAACACCCCAAAAAGTCATTGATAAAAATGCTGTTACAAAGGTGCAGCCAAGCGCACCGAAAACACTGTCTGTTATTGAAGATAAAACCAATAAACCGGTTACAACTAAACCAGGGGCTGTTATTGAGAATAAAATTGAAATGCCTGTTTCGGCATCCGTTCCACCTAAAACTATTGCTGTTGAGGTCGGTGTCGAAAGACAAACGCTGCCTTCAACTGAAAAACTGAAAAAGGGTTTAGAGAAGACACGTGTGCGTTTCTGGTCGCGCTTGGCAAACTTCCTTTCTTTCAAAAGAGGAATCAATGAAGCCATCCTTGAAGAGCTGGAGGATATCCTGATTGGTGCGGATATAGGTGTAAAACCTGTCCAAAGGTTAATTCGAGAAATACAAGAAGCATGGAAATCAAAAATAATAACTGAGACTTCACAGATACACGATTTTATAAAAAATAAATTAAAAGAAGATCTCCAATCCTTGCAAACTGACATCCGCTACGCTGTCGCATCTCCTACAGTCATTATGGTTGTTGGAGTAAATGGGGTAGGCAAGACGACTGCCATAGCAAAGCTAGCAAATTATCTTATTAAGGACGGCAAAAAGGTGATGGTTGCCGCAGGCGATACATTCAGGGCTGCAGCAACTGATCAACTTGAGATATGGAGCAAACGCATCGGGGCGGAGATTGTAAAACATCAAACTGGTTCGGATCCTGCGGCGGTAGCTTATGATGCTTTAGAAGCAAGCATCTCAAGAGGTATTGATGTATTAATTGTGGATACTGCGGGGCGTTTACATACACATGAAAACTTAATGAACGAGTTAAGTAAAATCAAACGGGTTATTTCAAAAAAAATTCCTGATGCGCCACATGAGGTATTGCTGGTGCTAGACGCTACAACCGGGCAAAATGCGATATCTCAAGCGAAGATGTTTAAACAGGCTGTAAACGTAACCGGGATATTCCTTGCAAAATTGGATGGTACGGCAAAGGGTGGCATTGTGCTTGGCATGCGCAGTGAAATAAACATTCCGGTAAAATTTATTGGGCTTGGTGAGACAGCAAATGATATAGAAAAATTCAACACCGATGCTTTTGTGAACGCCTTATTTGAATAGTATATCTTTCCCGCAAGGCGCATGGAGAGCAGAAAAAAAACAAAAAATAAGCCGGAAAGATAGGGTGTGTAGAAATGCCTTGTATTACGTTTCTAGGGGTAGGTTAACGATGAAAAAAGACAAGATTGTTTTTAATATCCTTCGTTTTGATCCGGACAACGATAAAAAACCGCATTTTCAGGAATTTCAAATTCCTCATATTCGGAAAGACCTGACGGTGCTGGAGGGACTTTATTATATCCAGCAGCGACTGGACAACTCGCTTGCCTTCCGGTCTTCTTGCAGGGCTGCGGTTTGCGGTTCCTGTGCTATGCACATCAACGGGAAGTACCGTCTTGCCTGTAACACCTTAGTTTCAAAACTTGAATCAAATACGGTTACGATTCGCCCCCTTTCCCACATGACAATACTCAAAGACCTTATTGTTGACGTGAAACCATTTTGGGAAAAGTATGAGCATATTAAACCATACCTGATACCGGGTAAATCATTGCCAGTAACAGGTGAACAGGTGCAGAGTCCAGATGAAAGGGGGGAAATTGACATGCTGATTGATTGTATTCTGTGCGCCTGCTGCCATTCCTCATGTCCTGTTACGGCATCACATGAAAAATATCTTGGTCCGATGGCGTTTCTTAATATGAACCGCTTTCTATCTGACACAAGAGATAATGCAAAGGAGGAACGTCTGGCGATTGTAAACGATGAATATGGCGTGTGGCGGTGTCATACAATTTATAACTGTCAGGAGGTGTGTCCAAAGGATTTGAATCCGTCAGGTTCTATTGCCAATTTAAAGATGGAAATTGTAAAAAATATTGTTTAGTGAAGAATCAAAGACAAACGCCAGAATGGTTATGTTTTTATAGTGTCTATTATGGGAGGATGGTAATAAATGGAAGAAAAGAAGAAGATTGTTGTTGTCGCAAAGGCTGAAGGTATTGAGATTGTTGTGGAAGGTGAAGAAGATACAGATGATTATGAATTGTTCCTCTCAAAAACCCAGGCAATGGAACTTGCTATGAGCATATTGAATACATTGTACAAGACAGGTATAAAAATGTAAGTGTTACAATGGGAGATAATAATTCCATCAAACGCATCTGCGTGTTTTGTGGTTCCAGCGATGGCGCTCGTGCAATATATACTGAGGTTGCGCAGCAGTTAGGCAAAGCTATCGTATCAAACGGAATGGGGCTAGTCTATGGAGGAGGGAGCATTGGTTTGATGGGGGTGATTGCAGACGCCGTTTTGAAAGAGAAGGGTGAAGTTATTGGTGTGATTCCTCATGCTCTTTCTTCAAAGGAATTTGCACATGATGGTCTTACAGAGCTTAGAGTTGTGTCGAGCATGCACGAGCGAAAGGCAATGATGGCTGAGTTATCGGATGCCTTTGTTGCAACGCCGGGCGGCTTTGGTACTTTTGATGAGTTTTTTGAGATTGTTACGTGGGCACAGCTTGGACTCCATGCAAAACCGATTGGTTTGCTAAATGTGGAGGGCTATTTTGATTTGTTGCTGTCATTCATAAATCATGTCTTAGAAGAGCGTTTTATAAACGAAGATCATCGTCGGCTGATTACAACGTCCGACGATCCTGAAAAATTATTACTGGCATTCAAGCGCTATAAACCCTCACAAAAACCTCCCAAATTAATTGATTGGAAAGAAACATAAAATAATGCAGATAGTTAAATATTAGTGTTTGTACAGTTGCGATAAACAGTGAAGTAACCACAGCCAACACTATTTTTTTCTAAGTATTTCTAATGTTGCTCTGTGTATATATAGCTAGCTGAAACAAATAAAAAAGGCAAGTATTCAGATTTTATTGTTAATTGAATACTTGCCTTAGTTTTTTTGCTTAACTTACCTTTACATTAATTTGCTTTGGCTTTACCTCTTCCTTCTTTTGCAGATTAATCTCCAGCACGCCGTTTTTGTATTCTGCTGATACTTTGTTTGTATCAACAGAGGCAGGGAGATCAATGGAACGCGAAAAACTTCCGTAACGTCTTTCCATGCGGTAGAAGTTTTTACCCTTCTCCTCTTTTTCTTCCTTCTTTTCACCCTTGATTAAAAGGGTATTGTTGTTGACCGAAATGTCTATTTCCTTAGGGTCAATACCTGGGATTTCCGCTTTTATAGTGAATTTATCATTTGTTTCTGATAAATCAATGGGCGGTATCCAAGTACCCGATTCTACGCCAAAATCAGAAAGCTCTCCGCCTCTGAAGAATCGGTCCAACATCCTGTTCATCTCATTCTGCATTGAAGAGATTGTTGGTAAATGCGACCATTTTATCAAATCCCTACTCATAATAAGACTCCTTTCAAAAAAAATTAAAGATATTTAATACTATTCACTTGTCATTTAAGCAAAACAAATGCCTATTAAAATTCATTGTTATAGTTTGTAAGTAACTCACTAGATTATAAGATGTTATAACAAGCGTAGTATTAATGCATGGGTCTTGCCCAGAAGATTTTGATATAATCACTGGGAAAGCCCATGAAACATAGCAAATTAAGCAATTACAAAATAAAAAGGATTTTAGGATGTTTTTGCCTTGAATTGACGGCTATTCAAACAACGAAACAGTTGAAACTCAATCGCAAAACTATTGATAGATATTATACAATATTTCGTGAGAAAATAGCTCAATATCAAGAAGAACAAAAAAAGAAATTCAAAGGAAACATAGAAATAGATGAATCCTATTTTGGATCAAGGCATAAAGGCGATAAAAGAGGTAGAAGCACAGCAACTAAAATTCCGGTTATAGGCATTCTCAAAAGAAACGGCAAGGTATATGCTGAAATCATCTCGGATGCCTCTAAAAGCTCGTTAATGCCCATTATTACAGGCTTGGTGGCCAAGTCTAAATCAAACATCTATACAGACAAATGGAAAAGCTATGACGGATTAGTCTTGTCAGGGTATAAGCATTACCGTATAAATCATTCTAAAGAGTTTGTGAGAAATCACCATCATATCAACGGCATTGAATCATTCTGGAGCTATGTCAAAAGGAAAATGCGAAAACACAACGGAATACCAAAACATAAATTTTATCTCTATCTGAAAGAATCGGAGTTTAGATTCAATAACAGAGACAAGGATATGTTCAATATCATGCAAAAAACCATTATTCATTTATAAATCTTCTGGGCAAGACCCTAACACAAATATTTTCATTACGATGATTAAATCTAAATTCACATTCTTTAAGGTGCAGATTAAAAGTGTTCTGGAGGATGCCATGAAACTGCAAGAGACAATGAAAAAA
>JAHFOX010000066.1:2610-11993 GCA_023261445.1 Planctomycetota bacterium | reverse complement strand
TTACCTTTTTCCCTTGATTAAATATAATTAAGGTAGTTATAATACGCAAAAAAGCAACAAACATTGCTTAAAGAAAGCTTTGTTCGATTACAGAATTACTTCCGTAAATTAACATTTAAACACTGTCTAACATCCAATATAACATTATTAATAGGGAATAAATATGATTCACGAAGTAACAGGAGATATGCTTCTGACAAAAGCGCAGGTGATTGCTCACGGTGTTGCACCGAATGATGATTTTACCTCTGTCTTAGCACTTAGTCTTCGGGAACACTGGCCAGCGTTATATAAGGACTTTCGCCATTATTGCCATACAACGCATCCAAAAACTGGCGAAATCTGGCTTTGGGCTAGTCCCGAAGGTAAGCGCATTGTTAATTTATTTACCCAGGAAGCTGCATATGGCCACGGTGCAAAGCCAGGGAGCGCAAAACTGGAATACGTAAACCATACCTTGCGGGCATTGCATAAGGCAGTCGAAACAGAAAAATTTACCAGCATGGCACTGCCGCGACTTGCCACAGGTGTTGGAGGTTTGAATTGGGCAGATGTATTTCCGCTAATAGTAACCCACTTAGGAAAACTCACTATTCCCATATTTGTTTATACTACATTCCACAAAGGAAGGAAAGCTGATGAGAAGATTTGATTGCGTGTGATTTCAATCAAGAAAATTAGTTTAGAGAAGGAGGGTTAAACCTTCAATTTTCATTTTTATAAGAATACACACAACAGGCAGATAACATCGGCTAAACGGTTCTCGACTACCCAAATCTACACCCACGTTAGCAAACAACACCTCAAGGCCATCCATCGACAGTTCTACCCACCGGAAGTAATGGGGTCAGGTCTTGTTTCTTGATTTTCAAAAGAAATGCTAGCAACGGCAGATAACAGAGTGCTTGAGGTTAACACCCAAAGGCTACGCCCTTCTCAAGCACTCGAAACGTTATCATCCTACGAAATTCCGAGGGAAAAAGAAGGGCTTCTGAAAGAGGTTGTTTGAATAATAATGAAATTAAAAGTGGCCAAGGAAAATGATGCGCTTTATTTTCGGCTGGGTGAATCTTCTATTGTTGAATCGGAAGAGGTACAGCCCGGTGTTGTTTTGGATTTTAATGCAGAGGGGAAAGTTGTGGGGATCGAGATTCTCAATCTGGGTATACGGATGACCCCTGACCAGCTAAAAGTACTTCGATATGAAACTGCATAATCAAGGTCTTATTTTTGTTTACTTGATAATTCAACAATTAACGGTTTTATTTCGCTACCAACTACCGCTTTTTTATATTTCTGACTGTAAACAATCTTCAATGATGGATCGGCAATCAATACCATGCATGTACTCTCATCACCCCCAAGGGCTTTTGTTACTTCACCCTCCCAGTCTAAAAGAAAGGGTATTTCGTTAGAAGTAGGATCCTGTCCAGAAATCTTTTTCTTCAGTACAACTTTTGGGACAAACGAAGGTCTTCGCCGCAAATCCATAATTGAAATCATCTGTACCTTTTGATTTCCTTGTATCAGTTCTTTTAGATGCTTCTTACAAGCAATAGCAGCATCAAGCGTGTACCGACTTTGTAGAATCACAACGGTTATTTTGCCTTCCATATCAGCTTGAGAATACATCTTCTCATGCGGGTCCTCTAGGCTAAAATCTACAAACCTATTACCAACCTCCGAGCCAAAGGCAATAAAAGAATCCAGTAACCAAAAGATAGTCACTGCAATGAAAAGCCATGTCTGCTTATTTTTTATACTTTTTTTACACATTTGGATAAATGGGAATAATTCGTTTGAATGATTAGTTTTGGTGTTTATTTCTTTAAAAACAACACTATATGAGTAATCAACGCTTACATTAAGCAAATAGACAGGGCATTCAGTCTGCTAAAACTTTTTATCAGGAAACACGAATTAGTTGTGAGGTATTATCGGACGGAAACCGTAACGTCGCCTTTCATGGGCAACAACATGGCCAACTATACCCATCCTCAATTAAGATTGGAGAAAGGTTGATGATGTATTTTTGCCGAGACTTGTTCCTGTATGTCTTAAACAGGGCATGTCAAAATATTCTTTCTAAGAAACTATTAATGTAACCTTGCGTTACAAATTATTTTAAATGCGGGAAAGAGGGGGAGGAAATTGAAGTATAAAGGGATACTCTCTTTCCCGCACGGGTCCGGATGTCCTTTTCCGGATATTTATGGTGTATGGTGAATCAACAAACCGTTATCTTTAAGTCTTAAAAGTTAATACCCAGATAAACTCCCGCGGACTGAAAATCTTCGTCTCTGCCAACATCATGAGCAAAGAAACTATACCTATAATCTATCCCGATACTCATTAAATCATCCATGCACGGCAATGTATAATCTATACCTATACTGGGCTGTACGCCAATATCCAAATAGTTTACGTCATTGGAAGGAGGGCTGATAACTCCAAACAACATGCCTACCCCAATGAAAGGTTGAAACCGATGTATAGGTGTGCCTTCTTTGCCAAGATGGATACGATACCTGGGTCCTATTAATGCCGTAAACATATTATTTGCAGCATCACCCTCGTCGCTACCAAATTTATAGTAAGATAGCATTATTTCGCCCATAATATCATTTTTGAGAAACGGGTCTACAGCCAACGGCAGATGGAGTCCTGCGGCTGTTCCCCATCCATCTTTATTATTACAATTTTCACTACCACCCATAAATGCGTCTTCGTCTCTGTCTGTACTCAAAGCGGCCCAACTACCTCTAAAAAAGACCTGACCGCCCAATTTGGCAAAACACTGACCGACGCTCATAAAAGACATTATAATTACAATTCCTGCAATGATGCCTAAGCTTTTTTTCACTTCAAAACCCCTTTCTATTTATAAGTTTTTAAAAGTTAGAAGCAAGAAATTTTGCCACATCATTTTCTCTTGACAAGGTATCACCTCCTTTTAATAAATTTCCTTACCCCTGGAGTCGCTTTTACATGTTTTATAAAACCTAAACCTCTCCTACAAGGGGAGGTTCTTGCATTGCTTGATAGGAGCGGCTAGGGGGAGGATTTTAAGCATTTTTATGATTTATGATTAAATAGGCAACAAAACTTCATTATACTTGAATATTTTAGCTATACTGAAATATTCATATACAATAAATTTTTAAGTTAGTCAAGTATAATTTTCAGAAACAGGGGATTCGTTTTGTTTACCGTTATTGTCAATTGTACGTAAGTATTGTATCTATAATCTCTTAATATTTTAAGGTTTATTTATGGCTGGGTTGCAAATGGAGGCTAAAGAGACTAATTGAAAGTTTCTAATTTATAGTAAAGGATTATTAATGGTGTTTCTTCTGTGTAAAGTGGAAATTCATTTCCCTGATAAAAATCTCCTCAAAACTTGCAACCTGAGAGAGTTCCAGAACTTGAGCGGTGCTTGCAATTCGAACTGCGTTATTCAGTAGTCTTTTATTTAAGAGTATCCGTACAGCGCCTTCCAGGCTAGAATTACCAACAAAAGAAAGCCTGGCATTTTTTAGTTCCGGAAGAATACCGATACGAAAAAGTCCCTCTTTATTCAGATGATAACCAAATGCCCCGGCGATGATGACATTTTTAAGGTCGCCTGTTTTCACATCACATTCGGCGAGTAAAACCTCAATTCCAGCCCTGATGGCAGCCTTTGCAAGCTGAACTTGTCTTATGTCTTCCTGTGATAGTGACACTCCCCCCGACAATTGGAAATGCCGTTTCCCTTTTTTCTCAAACAAATATTTTTTATATTTTTCAGGTATCTCATTGCCTTCTTTACCCTGCAACCGTCCTTTTGAGTTTACCAGACCTACCCGTAGGAGTTCTGAGACGATATCCAGTAGGCCGCTTCCACAGATACCTCTTGGCGGGCAGTTGCCTATAACGTCCATCGTTAACTCTTCTCCGATAGTAACGTGTTCGATTGCGCCTTCGCTTGCCCTCATGCCTGAACTTATAGTCATTCCTTCAAAGCACGGACCTGCTGCGGTGGATGTCGTTACCATTCTGTCATTCAGCAGGAGGGCCAATTCGCCGTTGGTGCCTATATCCAGAAAAAGGGCAGGGAGCTCCAACGTTTCATAATTAATAGCCAGCATGCCGGAAACTATGTCACCACCGACATAGGCTGAAATACAGGGAAAGGTTGTTACGGAAGCACATCCGGCTATATGTATGGCAAGTTCTTTTGCTGTAGTGGTGAAGGTGTAAAGTATTTCGGCATTATATGGAAATTCACCAATCCCATTTATCTCCTTATTCAGGAATATATGCTGCATTGTGGTATTGCCTGACGCTATGATTTGATAAATATTTTCAGGTTTTACGCTCTTTTCAGAAGATAGGAGATCAATTAAAAGATTAATGGTAGATATGAGTTCCCTATGCATTATGAGAATGCCGTCTTTTTGGGATGCAGAATATTTTATCCGCGACATGACATCGTGACCATAGTACACCAATGGATTAAGGGTTGATGAACTGCCCAATACTTCGCCAGTGTAAAGGTTAACCAATGCCGCCACCAGCGTTGTCGTGCCGATGTCTAGGGCAATTCCATAGAGCTGGGATTTTGTATTACCTTTTTCAATAGAAACGAGTGCATCGTTAACAAATACATGTGTAGAAAAAAGATCCTTGCCATTGTGGACAACCTCTTTTCTTACAGAAGGATTGGTGTTGTGTTTCCTGTCACCTTCTGCATAAAAGCCTTCAACAATTTTAAGAGTTTTCTTTTCATTGGATGGCATGATGACATCCAGATCAGTTTCTACTACGGTCTTACAGGCAAGCACTGTATCGAGGGTTTTATTTACCCGTATCTGTACCAAATCCTTTCCACATCTTCCTGTGCCGCCGCACGGGCCTTCGATATTGACACCGAGTCTTCGTGCTGCTTCCAGAATGGTAATTCCTTTTGGCACCCTACCGCTGATCTTTATTGGATAAAAAGTTATTTCTATTTCCTGCATTTTAAACGCTTTTTGCTGCTTCCGTCATAGCCTTTATATGTCTGACAGGGGTTTTGGCGCTGAGACCACATGCCGGGGCAAGGATATCGACGCCGAAATTCAAAAGGGTTTTTGAAACCTTACGTACGTTGTTTTCACGACCATTTTGCAGAAGTAAGGTGCTTACGTTACCCATCAGCTTTTTCCCAGGGATAGCATGCCTGACTTCCTTCATGTTTACTACTGAATCTACACTTATACATTCAGAATCTAGTTCATTGAGAGGTTTGTAAATAGAACTTACGTTCCCGCATATATGGACAATAACCGGTTTACCGAGCATATGCATACGGCATATCATCATGTTCAGATAGTGAAGCACAAACTCTTCGAATAGTTCGGGGCCGAGAATTTCACCAGTTGCAGAGGGATCGGATATTACGATAAGGTCTGCACCGCTGTTGATAAGCGCCTCGCCATACCTGATACTATTGTCCGTTAAAAATCTGAGCAGACCGTGGACATTTTCTGGTTCCCGTCTGAGCACCTTGAAAAGTATTGTCGCATCTATCAATGAGGTAGCAAGGCTTAACGGGCCGACCAGGTTGCCAGGCACAGGGACATCCGGCATTTTCTGGCTTAATATCCCGATACATTCAAGAATTGTGGGAAGGCGGCCGTCTTTATAAGGATTTAGCTCTTTCAAATCCCTCCAATGTTCTACGGATTTGAGGGGATAATTTACTATGCTGGGGGTGGTAATCTCGTCACCGTCTTCCACTTCTCCGCCAAACGCCTCAGCCTCTACGGTCATACAGAAAGGAATACCGAGGTTCTCAATCCCCGTCTCTTCGTGCATGGCAATCGAAAGCGCTGCCATTTTCTTCGCATCCCTGTGTACTGCTGGCCAGCGGCAATTGGTTTGTATCATTATCTCTCTGTTGGCCGTAGTCATCATCCCACCGGGACAGATGACCGGAGTTCTGTCAATACTCTCGCCGCGGAGTGCTTTAAGGAGTCGTTCTTTTTCAGTCATAATCTTATTCTAAAACAGCCACAAAGTCACTGAGACACGAAGTTTATTAGCTAGTATTTTCAATATAAAGAGTTCTTGTTTTTTATCTGTGTATATCTACGAAAATCTGCGTCCTAATTGAGATTAATCGGAAGCTGTGCGAATCTTCTGCCCGCCCCAAGAAAGGCGACCATATTTTCATGGGATGTTTTAATGGGAACCTCGCAGCCTGTTGCCACTACATAACCCTTAGGATTGTCAGAAGCCTTTGCTATACATTCTCTAACCATAGCGGTTATGACTTCTGGATTCCCCTTGAGCATGCCGTCTGCGGGACTTACGTTCCCCATTAAACAGACTTTTTCTCCTACCAATTCCTTGGCCTCCAGTAGATCAATATTATCAATACTCAGGATGTCAGCCCCGCTTTCAGCCATACATTTTATTACCCTCTTTGTCTTTCCGCAGATATGGAGCACGCCGGGAAGATTATAAGAATGGATATGCGAATAAACCTCTTTCAGATATGGCAGGACAAACTCCCGGAAGTGCCTCTCGCTTATCATAGAGCCTGTGGCAACAGGCTCAACCGTAACCGGCACACCGCCAGCCTTAACATAGGCATCAATAAGGTTTTTGACTGATTGAGTGGTAACCTTCATCAGGGTATGTACAAGTTCAGGGTCGGTGTACAGTTCCTTTATAAATTTCTCCGTCCCCCTTAAAGCCGCAGAGGTTGTAAAAGGCGCACCTATAACGGGCACTATAAAAACGTCGTTCCCGATAGCATCCACGCACCGCTTTACCGCCTCGAGGTATACAGGGAGTCTTCCGTCTTTTTCGGGGTTTACGGGTTTAAGTTTTTGGAGGTCTTCCCGTGTTTGAATTAAGGGTGTTTCTACCTGCGGCGCATCGTCTTCGGGAAAATGTATCTTTGTACCCATAGCCTCGGCAAGCGTTGAAGTAGTAGAAAAGATGTAAACAATGTCATGCCGATATTGTTTAAAACATGCGATATTGGCATTCCCCATGTTTTTCCCGCTGGTGCAGAACTCCCTGACGGTCATGTTCAAGCTCCTCGATGCAAAGTTGAGAATCAGGGGACTCACAAGAAGCCTGTCAACCTCCTTTCCCTGAAGGATAGCCTGCATCCGCTCCTTTGGCGTCATTTCATCTGTATAAGTCATCGGACACCCCCACGATTTTTTCTCACACTTACAAATTCCGGGGTTTTAAATGTCAGGGGTAAATGAACGTCCTGAAATAAACTCTTTGCAACCTTGACTGCCACTGCCACATTCTTTGCATACCCGTCTGCGCCAATATTTTTTGCAAATCCCGGTGATATCGGCCCACCACCAACCATGACACTGGAGGTTATGCCAGCTTTCTTAAGGTCTTCAATGACCACCTGCATACCGTCCATGGTTGTGGTCATGAGGGTAGAAAGGCAGACCAGATCGGCCTTCAACTCTCCGGCGGTATCAATAAACTTTGCATATGGTACGTTTCTGCCCAGGTCATGCATTTCGAATCCTGCATTATCCAGCATGATTTTTACCAGATTTTTCCCAATATCATGAGTGTCGCCTTTAACGACACCGATGACTACCTTTTTCTTATTCCACGTACCTTCCTTTGGCAGGTAAGGCCTGAGCACCTCGATTCCTGCATACATGGCATCAGCACAAAGAAGTATTTCCGGAACGAAGTATTCCTCGTTTTCGAATAATTCGTTGACCTTATCCATTCCCTTTGCAAGACCGTCCATTATTGCTTCATAAGGGTCAATCTTACACCTTATAACCTCAGCGGCAATCTCATTGGCGCGAGTTATGTCCATATTAATTACGGCCTGAGCCAGCCTATTTAAAATATCTTGCTTATCTGCTTGCATAGACACCTCCTGGTTTTTAAGTTTCAAAAAAAGTAACAGTTCAGCACCCCCACCTGGCCTCCCCCATCGAGGGGGAGGAATCGTTTCCCACTCCTGGTGGGGGTAGAGGCGGGGGAGACGGATACCAAAAACAAAAGAAATATCCAATGAACTATTGGAAGAAGGACGGCGTTTTTCTCAGGCAGAATGGGACTGAAAAGAATGGAGGTTATGATCTCTTATGATAGATGAGTCACAAAGCAAAAAGTACCCTTGCTACTTTAAGAAATGTACTAAGGACAGGTCGTGAAGAGTCCATACCTTACCCACCAAGCCCGGAAATGGCACCGCCACTTCAGTGACAGTGTTCACCCATATTTGAGTGTCATATTTTTCCTCCGGATCATGGGTTGGACTCCAAAAATGTGAAATTTTTACAAAGTAATATAATAGTCATCTGATTATACAAATGAACCAATGATTTGCAACTTCAAAAAACGGGTTCTCATGAATACAGGCTTGCCAATACGTGACGTTTTAAAATCTATATGTGATTATGATTATGGTCGGCATGCCCGTTGTGCGCATTATTGATTTTGCATTCACACCCAAATTGAATGACAGTATGCCCAATCTTAAATTTTTCACTGAGGATGCGATTGATTTCTTTGGAAAGTTTGGCAGTCTCACTGATTAGCATGTCCTTCGTATCAATGTGGCCGCTCATGGAATACATACCGGAGGTAATCGTCCATATGTGGATGTCATGTGCGTTGTCAATCCCTGTAATCTGTTTGAGGCTGGTAATAACTTCATCAATGTTGATTTCCTTCGGCGTCGCCTCCAGCAAGACGTCAACAGATTCTATCACTAATTTATAAGACCAGATCAGGATGAGGACACATATCATGACGCTGATGATGGGGTCTATAACAAACCAGTTGGTATAATAAATTATACCTGCACCGATTATGACACCCACGGAAGAAAGGGTATCGCCCAGCATGTGCAGAAAGGCAGCCCTGACATTCAAGCTGTGACCATGCCCATGTTCATCTCCACCTCCCTTAAGAATGAAAGCGCAGGCTACATTGGCAATCAGACCCACCGTGGCCACAATAAACATCTTACCGCTGGAGATGGTTTCAGGGTGCATAAAGCGACGGTATGCCTCGTAAAAAATCCACACAGAGATCATAAAAAGGGTTACACCATTAAACAATGCTGCCAATATTTCTAAGCGGTAGAAGCCATACGTCTTTTTTTCAGTTGGTGGCCTTGAGGCAAAGAATAACGCAAACAGGCTTACCAGTAAGGCAAACAGGTGGGTAAGCATGTGACCTGCATCGCTAATCAGGGCAAGACTGTTGGTGATAATCCCCCCGATAACCTCCACGATAAAAACACCGCCTGTTATAGCGCTTGTCAGGATTAGTCTTTTCCGTTCATGTGCCCTGTATTCGTGTTTATGGCCATGCTCGTCTTCGTTGTGATAATAGTCTATGCTATG
>JAHFOX010000066.1:0-2510 GCA_023261445.1 Planctomycetota bacterium | reverse complement strand
CGCTGTGGGTATTTATCTATAATATTTATTGGGAGAGAGATATTATTGGAATGAAGTTCTTTTAAGCAATAGGGAATTGGTTACTACAGATACAGAAGAAAATGCCATTGCCAGTCCTGCATACTCTGGTTTCAGGCTTATACCAAAAAATGGATACAAAGCGCCAGCCGCAACGGGAATCCCGATTACGTTATAAAAAAATGCCCAAAATAAGTTTTGCTTAATCTTAGATAATGTCTGCTTTCCCAATCGAATAACTCGTATGACATCCATCATGTCATTTTTTATCAAAATAACGTCGCCTGTTTCTTTCGCAATATCCGTTCCAGCCCCAATTGCAATGCCGACATTGGCTTGCGCAAGGGCAGGGGCATCGTTGATACCGTCCCCAACCATCCCTACCTTCACGCCGGTTTTTTGAATATCCTTTATAATATCCATCTTTTCTGCAGGCAAAACTTTAGCGCGATACTCTTCTATGCCTACCTCTGACGCTACCGATTTTGCAACCTGTTCGCTGTCGCCTGTTATCATAATAATCCGTATATTCATTTGTTTTAATTGGTTCACGACATCACGCGCATTTTGCTTTATTTTATCCATAAGGCCTAAAATACCGATGCATTTCCCATTATAAGCGACATACATGAGAGTCTTTCCATGTGCTCCCGGTTCATTAATTTTATTCTGCAGTTCATTGACATTAATTTTGTGAAATGCCATAAGTTCTTTGTTTCCGATTAACAAAGTCTTTCCGCTGTACTGACAGGTAATACCGCTACCTGCCGCTTCATTAAAATTTTGTACAGTATCATATACAATATTTCTGTCCTTTGCTTCTTCTATCACAGATTGGGCAAGGGGATGATTTGAAAGGGAGCATCCTGCTGCTGCAAGTGTTAGCAATTCAGATTCGTTGACGGAATTTGAAGGAACAATGTTGGTTACTGTAAAATGACCCTCTGTAATTGTTCCTGTCTTATCGAATACTATTACATTTAAACGCGCAATTTCTTCCAGTGCGCTAGCCCGTTTGATGAGGATGGAATGGTCAAGACCTACACCGCTGCCTACCATAATAGCCGTTGGAGTAGCTAAGCCCATAGCGCATGGGCAAGCAATTACCAATACTGCAATAGCCATTTTTAATGACCACACAAATGATAAATGTCCGCCTGTAGCATAAGACGAAAAATACCAGCTTATAAAAGTTACTAAAGACAAAAATACAACTACTGGAACAAACACATTGGATACCTTGTCTGCAAATCGCTGGATGGGGGCTTTATCCATTTGTGCTTCTTCAACCATATTTATAATCTGAGATAAAATCGTTTCTTCACCCACGGAAGTTGCCTTTACAATTAATACGCCTGTTTTGTTTATGGTTGCACCCACGACTTTGTCGCCTTTTTGTTTCACAACGGGCATTGATTCACCAGTAACCATGGATTGATCCACAGACGAATTGCCTTCTATAACCTCACCATCAACAGGAATGGTTTCGCCAGCCCTGATGACAACTTTATCCCCTACACAAAGAGATGAGGCATTTACCTCCAATTCTTTTCCTTCAGGCGATAATAAATGCGCCTTATCGGCTTGTAATTTTGCCAATCTTTGGAGTGCATGGCTTGCCCTTCCCTTTACGCGTTCTTCAAGATATTTTCCAATGCGGATAAAGGTAATCAGCATCACTGCTGTTTCGAAGAACGCATGTCCTGACGTGCCGAAGATGCCATAAATCGCAAGGGTACTATAAATGTAGGCGGATAATACGCCAATCGAAACCAACACATCCATATTGGCAAAGAAGTTTTTAACGGACTTGTAGGCGCTGATAAAAAAATCCATTCCTGGTCCAAGCAATGTTATTGTTGCAATGACCATCTGTGCATACGACATGTAGGCGTGCATCGAACAAGGAAGGGGTGCGTACATCAACACCATCATAATAATAGTGGCTATGATACTGAAAACAAGCCATCCCATTTGAATGGATGCCTTGGAGGTTTGATCCAGCCGAATTCGTTCTGTTGCGATGTAACCAATATCTTTTATGTATTTTGTAATGCGTGTCTTGCTTATAATATTGGCATCATAAGTTACAATTCCTGTTGCACTGGGAAAATTGACCCGAACGGAAATAATCCCTTTTAAATCCTTAAGACTTCGCTCTATTGTCATGGCACAATTTACACAGTGCATGCCGGTAATATTGAATTTTACAGTCTGTTCAGCCATGGTTCATCTGGAATAAGTCACCGCAAAAGCGCAAAGGAAAATTGGCAAACATTATGTGTAAGGAATAAGAAGGGAGTGGGTGGAGAAATGGGGAAGAGAGGAAGAAATGAGTTTTCCTGAATCTACCAAAATGGATTTAGGTTTTATTTTTTTCTCCGTTTCCCCATGTTCTCCATTTCTCTTTATTTACATCTTTTTTTATTAGTGCCTATTCGTAGCTAAATAGATAAATTAATCAGCGTAAACAGTTACAAACTCGGGTTCCA
>JAHFOX010000065.1 GCA_023261445.1 Planctomycetota bacterium | reverse complement strand
CGCTTACAAGGTAACGATTGTTGCGAACCCACAGAAGCAAGCCGAGGCTACTATCAGAATACATTTAGGGGGTTTTAGTATTGAATATTGAAAAATTTCCTGAAGAAGCAAACGAATTTCTTTCGAAAATTTTCGGTCCGTTAGCTGAAAAAACGGGAGATATTCTATCATCCTTATTAGATGGGTCTTTAGGTGTGAAGGTGAAACTATGGAGATATAAAAGAATAGTGGATACCATTCTTAAAGCCCGGCAATACTTACATGACAAAGGTGTAGATCCAAGGAACGTCCCATTAAAGATTTTGCATCCTTTATTGGAATCTGCTTCTTTAGAAGATGACGGAAATATGCAAGAAAAATGGGCTGCTTTGTTAGCAAATGCCGCTGACCCTAAAAAATCAGATGATATTCATTCGAGTTATATAGAGATACTAAAGCAATTAACTCCAATAGAAGCTAAAATTCTTGATGATTACTATAGTTTGTACCAAGAAATAGAGGAAAAAATACGATGGGAAAGGACAGGGTTTGGGCATAAAAGCAATTTTCAGGTTTTTAAAAGGGATGTATGTAATAATACAGGTTTATCCCCCGAACAGTTCGATTTAATTGCTTGTAATCTGATCAGGTTAAATTTGTTGCAGCTACCTGGCATAACCGATGCTGCTGCTATTACAAGCGATACAGGCAACGAAAAGTTTCCTCTCGTAATAAAAACATATGAATTTGTTCAATTAACACCGTTGGGAGAAGGTTTCGTTAAAAGTTGTCGATATGGTAGAAAGGATTAATAATTTAGTCCACGTTTCCAAACTTTGTCCGGAAACAATCATTGGTTATTTTTTATCAGTGTAAATCTTTCTAATCTGCGTAATCTGTGTGCTATCTTTGGTTGTAGTTCTGCTATGCTGTTTAAACTGTGGTTTTATTTGTTTCATCGGTCTGAGGCTTTCGTTTCATTAACTTGCAGAAATGGTAAAAGCAGAAGTATTCCCACGCAAAAGGCCCGAATCCCAGGAATCCCGCCACAGGCATTTCGAAGATTTTTATATCCTTCATAAAAGGGGCTGTATACACCCATTTTGATGCTGCCCAAAAATTCCAGAATTCCCACAGGAAACCGCAGATATAACCGGCTATAAATAAGCTCAGTATCCGTGAAAGCCTGCCCTCTTCCAAATCTTTTAACAGCGAATCTCCCTTGCTTGAATATACGATGGGATCAAAAATCATCACATATCCCGTCCAGACAAGTCCGAAAAGATAGCGTGCATAGTCCCTGTTTATTAGTAATGGCGCCATGATGAAAAAGAAACCAAGCACAATACTGCTGTAAATAACCCTGTTCGAAACCCGGAGATTAACAATCCGGAATCGGTCAAATAATTTCAGAGTTTCAAGGAATTCTGTCGTCTGGAACATGCCCGGCATGATCATGGCAAATGCCAAACCCATTCCAATACAAAGTTCGATTTTGTTTTCTGGCAAACCGTGATATTCCCAGTTTACAAGGTGAAGATTATAGAATTCAAATAAAAGCCAGAAGGCAATAGACAGCGGCATTTGAATATAAAACTCACGCCTTCGGTTACAGAGGAGTGAATTTCCTTTGAGTCTGAAAATAACGGCGTCTAAAAACATCACGTAGCCCAACCAACACAACGGCGTTGCCCAGACGCTGATATTATAGGCAAAGGGAAGCCTGTGCTGGATGAATAAGCAGAACTCCACAAGGCAGATTAATCCAATACCTGCCCAGCCATGATATTTAAACGGGAATAAAATATTTTTCATAAAATATTAGTGTTTATTCTTATCAATTCAAACCCAAATACTTTTTAGGAACCAACTCTATTAAAACGATATTGATATTTATTATTTTATGTGTTAAATTAAGTCAATTATAATACATTTTTAGCCATAAAAACATAAGAAGGGAGGCACACCATGAACCTATCAGAAGCAATTGATATGGTAGCGAAAGATGAACGAGCACTGCAAGAAAAATATTTAAAACTAGCAGATGAGGAGACAGATCCCTTTGTAAAAGCATTCTTCAACAGAATTGTTAAAGACGCTACAAAACATGAAAAGAAATTACATAAAAAATACGAAAAAGTCTTGTCATCGTTAAGCAAAAAAACCTTTTAAACCACATAACTAATTAGCTAAAGCCGCGTATGAATTTCTACAATTGCTAATGTTTTCGCATAATCTTAGTAATTTTAGGTATTCTTATACTGCTCCTCACTAAGTAAGGTGTTGTAAATTAGGAGTAATTTACAATAATTAACACAATATAAACATCTTATAGAAGGAGGAGCATAATGAAATATCGTAAATGGGATTCAAAGACCAAAGCCAAGATTGTTCCGGAGAGCCCTCAGAATAATCTTAGCTTCCTAACTAATAACTTCACCCTCCCCGCCACTACTATTGCTCTTATTTACAAATCTCGCTGGCAGGTTGAATTGTTCTTCAAATGGACTAAACATTTACGAATAAGAACATTTTATATTACTTCTGAAAACTCAGTAAGAACCCAGAACAAAGGGGTTCGTTTTTTCAATAAAGCTATACGAAATGAGAATTGGAATAGTTAGCTATTGGTTTAACAGAGGGCAGGCAACAGTTGGTAGATATATACGGTCTGTTTTTGACAGTCTTGGTCACGAAACCTTTGTCCTTGCCCGTCCTACCAAGGAAAGCTTCTATCTGCCCAGCTTTATTGATACTGCTGACGTGTGGAATCAGGAGAGGGTTATATGTGCATCTCGCTATGACATACCGTTGAGCGAATATATTGCATGGGTAAGGGATAATGCCTTAGAAATTGTATTTTTTGACCAGAACTATCAATTCAAAGAGATAGCGAAAATACGCTCTGCGGGCGTTAAGACTATTGGGAGATTTGTCTGGGAATCATTCTGCAAACAACACGTGAAAGGAGCAAAAAAGTCATTAGACATTATTTATTCCTTAAACAAATGTGAACAGGCAAGGTATTCTGCTTTGGGCATTGATAGCCCTTATGTGCCGTGGGGTTGTCATCCGGAACTGGTAGCAGTAATCCCAAAAAGATTGGAAGACGGGATATATTTTTATTATCCCGGTGGTTATCTTTCAAAACGTAAACCGACAAAGACAGTTATTCAGGCATTTTCCAGCATACCGTCACCCCATATCAGACTGATTATTAAAACTCAACATCAGGAAAAACGTGATGAATTAATTGGGAATATTGATACTTCTGATTCAAGAATTAAAATAATTAATGATGATTTATCAGCGCAGGAATATTATAATTTGTTTGCATCCTGTCACGTGTGTCTTGCGCCAAGCCGTTGGGAAGGATTGGGGCTGCACTTGTACGAGGCGGTGGCTTTTGGTATGCCGATTATTACCAATAATAATCCGCCAATGAATGAACTCGTTAAGGACAATTACAACGGGTTATTGGTAAAATCGCATCAGGTTGGTTACGCAGAATCAGGAATTGCTTCGTATGAACCTGATGTTGGTGACTTGAGCCGTGCGATTCAACTATTGTCTGAAAAGGACGTCATTAACAAGCTTATGCAAAATACATTGGAATTACGCAAGGCTATGTCATGGGATAGAACAATTGACTGCTTTAAAGGACTCTTATGTTAATGAATGTGCGGTTTACATGGAGAATTGTTAATGAATGTTTTTATACAAGGCATGCGCAGGTCAGGCACTACTATCTTATTTGACCTGTTCTGGGAAGATGGGAGTTTTAACTGTTATTATGAACCCCTTGCAGCAGCAAAAACAGAAGCAATTGGAGGTGGCAGCGGTGTTCATTCCGTTGATTATTTTGAAAAGGTAAGGGAGTGCAGAAAAGCATTTATACTTAAATATCAAAGGTTGGAAAATGTGGGTATGCTAAACTACGGCGCTCCTAGATTGCCAGAATTAGAATTCGAGCCTGATGCGCCCGATTATGTTCGGGAATATATTAAGTTCATGATTTCTCAATCTGAGCAGACACTGATAAAGTTTACACGCATGTATTGTAAAGTTCGTGTACTCTGGGAGATTGATCGGAATGCTAAATTTATCCACATTGTGCGTGATCCGCGTGCTGTGGCCGCTTCTTATCTGTTCGGGAAAAATCAAAAGAACACGCACATATACCATAATGAGAAAATATTTTTCAAAAAGAAGTCTAATTATTCGGCGTGGAGCAGTTTCCCATTTTCTGAGTTCGTATTAAACACCCCTGAATATTCACATCTTAAAGGATGTGAAGATTTTATGCGGATTCTGATCCTGTGGAAATATAACTTCAGAATGACACATAATGCCGGCAATACGCTGTTCGGCAATAACTACATGCTGCTTAGACATGAAGACCTGATAACCAAACCCGAAACAACACTAAAGTCTATATATAACTTTCTTGGAAATCAATTACCTGAGCATGTTTTAGAATGGGCAATGAAAAACATCAACTCAAAGCCCAATCTCTATGCGCCTGATAATCCGCATTGGCATGAGGCTTTTAAGAGGTTAAATATGGAAGAAGCACTGATTATATCAGGATATAAATATTGATTAAAACCTTGACTTTTATTGGCTTTAAAATATATGTAAAGAAAGCTATTCTTTAGTATGAAACCTTTTATATACATAGCATCTTTAAGAAGGACTGGCTCAACTGTGTTAAGCGAGGCGCTTACCTTACTTCCGTATTCTTTTATCTTTCTCGAACCAAACCTGGGTGAAGATAGATTTTCCTTTAAAAAAAAGGACGCTGAAATATTCAAAAAATACGGAATAGACCTTGAAGCTTTCAAGAAAAATTGGTCTGGAAATAAACAAGGATACGTAATTGAGGCATTCAAGACGGAGTTAATGCCGCAACTTGTATCGCACGTTAAGCAGATTGGGGTTAAGGAGATTCATCATAAGGGATGGAGAAGATATATCCAACATTTTCCAAAAATGAGAATTTTATTAACAGGGCGCGATCCAAGGGATATATATATTTCCCTTTACTATAGAGTGAAAAGTGGTAAAGGCAACTTTCCAGGTACTTTTTGTCCTGATACAGTAGCTGATGATTTGAACAATGAGTTTCAAAGACAGCTTGAAATGCAGAAGGAAACCGAGTGTTTAAAGATAAGGTATGAGGATTTATGCACTGACGAGAAATATTTTAATAAAATTACTACTTTCGTTGAAAGTGAAATCCCAAGAATTGGTGCTGTGGGGAGCTTTAATGCTTTAAACCCAAAAAGGCAGGATGAATACGAACTCCATGGTGATCGCATTACTAGCAAGAGAGTCAGTCGTTGGCATCTTGAATCGGACAAGAATCTTGTAAATGAGGCACAACTAACCTTCGACCTAATGCCAGAATATTGTGAGTTTTGGGGCTATAAGAAATAAGTTTATATTATTTAAGCTATACCCCAATTCAGCGATAAGAAAAGAGATTGCTTCGCCTATGGCTCGCAATGACGTTTCTCAACTGTCATTGCGAGAAGTGAAGCGACGAAGCAATCCCAATGTTATACACAACATATACCTTTATCGCTGGATTAAGGCTATATTAATATTGTGTATATAGAGATACTAATGCCAGAAAATAATAGGCAACCTCGTTTGGCGAAAGAACGGCATACTACAATTATTTTTAATAAATCAATGTCCTGTTTTTTAACAAGGATTAACGTATGGATGTATTCTTTAGCACGGTTGTTCGTCAGTCTCCAATTGAAAAGGGCGGAGAACTGGTTCGTGTTGACTGGACTACCAAAAAGGTGATTGCAAAGAAGCCTCTGGTTCCGATTGACCCACTCATTACAGAAGACGATGATCCAAACCCACGCGGTAATGCAAGAGGTGGTCGTGGTATTCTTAGGTATGGCGATACGCTTTATGTTGCAATTTATCATAGCCTGCTTCTTTTTGATACTTCACTTGATTTAAAAGGTAAAGTAACAAACAATCTATTTGTGGGGTTGCATGAGGTATGCCACAATAACGATACCATCTGGGTTGCTTCCACAGCCATAGATGGTGTAATTTGCATTGATCCACATGGCAAATTCATTGATAGCTGGTGGGCGAGAGAGAATTCTAGGATCCAAAAAGTATTTGCGCTTGAGCCGTTATCAATTAACAAAAATGTGGATAACAGGCTGCTATGGCTTAAAGTTCAGCCAAACAAGCAACCAAGCCATACGCATCTGAATGCAGTCGCAGTTAATAAAGGTCAGTTGCATGTTCTTTTAAACCGATTTGGTGTTGTTTATAATACTAAGACTGATAATGTTGTCCTTGAAGATACTTCTATAATAGGTTGTCATAATCTTGTATTTCTTGGAGAGCGGATGATTGTCAATGATTCACTTGGTAAGCGGGTAATGGTCTATTCGCATGCTGGCAAACTTATTAGAGAAATTGACCTTCTGGCTTACCCAGAAGTGGCGGCTATTCATGATGAAGAAGCCGCTAATTTTTATGAAAAGCGGAGGCTGTTTGTGCGCGGTTTAAGTCCTATTAATAATGACCACATTCTTGTGGGATTTTCTCCGGCAACGATCGTTGAGATTGACCTTAACAGCGGCCGTTTGCTTGACCTATACAGATATTCTAAAGATGTTGCAGTATGCGTACATGGATTACTTGCTTGGACATAAGAGTTATTGCAAATTGGTGTTTTGGACGCCCAAGTGCACTTCCTCAGGGACAACAAATATATGACTAAATGTGTTGTGCCGTATACAAACCGAATTGCAGAATATGCCTTTATTGCTTGTTTTCTTATCCTTTCCTTTTTTCCATTAAACGCAAACCTTATTAAACCCCTTTGTCTTCTGGTTGCGATAGGCAGTTGGATAGCGAGGGTGAAAACCGGGGAAAGGATACAGTTCACTAAGACATCGCTCAACATTCCGAAGAGTTTCTTTGTGACACTTTTTAATGAAGAAGCGCTTACACATGCAAATGTATGAACAATTAAAACCAAGATTGGATAATTTTCTGGGAACACTCAGCAGATACGGCACCATTCTTAAGTTAGTCGCTGCTGACTCTGTCTGTCGGTTTAAAAAAGAGTCATTTCTTATTCTCATAACTGATTTTTTGGGTGTTTTTTTTCAGGTATGGACTATTGGTCTGGCGATATATTATGCCCATGCACTGGAAAAAGGGGACAATATTAAACTGCTTGGATATGAGTTTCAGACACGAAACTCCATAGGACTTCTTTTCGTTTGCGGGATCGGAGCCTTGCTTTCACTCTTGCTTTCAGCATGGCTGATTTATTTTTCAAGAACAAGAGGCTTCATGCTAAGGCGCAGATATGAAGAGTTTTGTGCGAAAAGGGTGTTTACATTATTTGGCTCCAGCCTGAAGGTCTGTGTATCCTCAGATAAATATTTTAGTGATAGCAATGTTCTTTTCAGGCTTGTTCGTACTGACTCAAGAAATATTGGCAGGGTGTTACAGTTGTTTTTAGGCACTATTATTCCAACCATTACTTTGTTGGTAGCCGTCGGTGTCTTGTTTTATACCAATGCACCTTTAACCTTGCTGATGCTTGTACTTTTTGGAGTTTCTTCAATTTTTCAATACAAGATAAGCGTTGCGGGTGCCAAAAATTCCACACTGCGGGAGAAATATGCCAAAGGGGCTTCGCTTGAATACCAGCAGATTATTTTACGGCTTAAAGGAACTTCCCTCCCGCTGCCTAAGAATGAATCATGGTTTAAAGAAAACGTTTTCTCAGGTAAAATCAAGCGATTTCTTGACGCACAAATAGAACGCTTAAAGGCTGTAGAGAACAGTCAGCTAATCAGCAACATTTTATTTGCAATAACTATCTTTGTAATCCTCCTTGCATTGGGCGCTGGCATTATCCTTAAGGGCGAAGGATGGGGAAACCTGATTGTTTACCTTGTTGCCCTGCGCTTTGGATTAGTCAACATGAAGCAATCCAGCAGTAAAATCACAGGCATCAACCGCTTTTATCCACAGGTAAAACGGTATTTCCAATTCCTCGAAAACATGATGTCGCCTTCTGAGACAGAAGACATACAACTTAATTATTTAGTAACTGTAGGCGTTAATCACTTAGAGGGCTCTATGGAAAGCTACAACCTGTGTAAAGGGAACAGAATCGGCATTGTAGGCGCTGTAGAACTGAATCGTTACACACTGGCTTCGACGGTTGATTGCTTACTTGGACATTCACATCAAGCAGTAAAAAGCGCATTGAGTTCTATGTGGTTCGTAACTTCAAAGTATGGTTATCTGCCGGGAACATTAAGGGAATCATTGGGACTTCCACCCGAATATACATGGCAGAATCTTCGTGAAGAAATAGGAAATGCAGGACTCTTGGACAAAGCAGAGGCACAATTGCCTCACAACCTGGACGAATTCATTTCACCTGATATATGGAACCGGTTTGATCCTGATTTGAAGTGTGCATTGGCAATGTTAAATGTTATAAATTCCAAACACAAATGGGTAGTAATCGAAGAAGGTGTTTTGGAATCACTTACTGAAACCGCTGTTAATTTCTTCATAAATCACCTTTCTGACAGGATAATGGTAATCGTTTTCAATAAGGATGCAAAGGTGCTTGGGAAGTATAATGAGAATGTAATCGCTGTGATTGCGGATAATAAAGTAGTTGGACTAGGCTCTGTTGGCTGGTTTGAAGAGAATCAGCATAAAATCAAGAATATTTCGGCAAAGGGTTTTGGTAAAGATGCGCATAAGGTTGGAGTGGATATTGATTCTGACGATGAGTTTGACGACGAGGACATATAAGAGATGCGAATCCTGTTTATTAGCCAGTATTTTACCCCGGAAATAGGGGCGGCTTCAGAAAGGATTACGGGCTTAACATTTAACTTAAGCAAGCTCGGACACAAAGTCACTGTGATAACAGGCTTTCCAAACTATCCCATTGGAAAAATTTATCCGGGTTATAAGAAGAAACCTTTTTCGCTGGAGCAAAATAATGGCATCAAAATAATAAGAGTGTGGTTGTTTGCGTCACCCAAAACCGGCGCTGTTGCAAGGCTTTTTAATTACCTGAGTTTTATGTTCACTTCAATTATAGCCGGCATTTTTACAGGAAGTACAGATTGTACGATTGCCACGTCAGGTCCACTATTCACCGCATTAGCTGGATATATAATAAGCATAATTAAAAGGTCATCGTTTGTTTTTGATGTCAGGGACATCTGGCCAGAGAGAATTTATGCAGGCACCAACATTAAAAGAGGCTTAATGATTAAAGCGTTAGAAAAAATTGAAATGCTCTTATATAAGAAAGCCTCCGGGATTACTGCCGTTACCAACGGAGTTAAAGACAACATTGTTTCAAAAGGCATTCTTGGGGAGAAAATAACTGTAATAACAAATGGAGTTGATACTGGAATATTTTACCCAAAACCAGTAAATAGTAGTTTAGTTGAGAAATTAGGGATTAGAGAAAATAGTTTTGTCGTAATTTATGTTGGAACGCTCGGACTCCTTCAGGACCTTCAACTCATGGCAGCTTGCGCTGAAAGGTTGAAATACTACAGCGACATTCTGTTCTTGGTAGTTGGTGGCGGCGCTAAACGTGACGAATTTATTGATGTCGTCAAAAACAAAAATCTTACAAATATAAAAACTCTATTGCCTGTATCTCCGAAAGAATTGTGCGACTATGTTAATCTGTCCAATGTTGGTATAAACGCAAATACAGACCATCCGCACAACAATATGGCAATTCCAGTAAAAATATTTCCTTACATGGCATGCGCTAAACCAATTATCCTGGCTAATACAGGTGAAATAGTCCATTTAGTTGAAAAATACAATGTTGGACGATGTGTGCCACCCGGAAACGTTGAAGAGTTCACCAATGCAGTTTTAGAATTCTATAATAACAGGGAATTGTGTAAACTATGCGGAGAGAATGGTTATAAATTGGTTAACGAAAGATTTTCAATGAATAGACTTGCAAAAGACTTTTCAAATGTAATTTCCAACTATTCCTCCTAAACAAAGTGGGAACAACCCCCTCGCTCCCCATTAACAAATAGGGAATAAGGGTGTTGTCTGTAGCTGCGGATGAGCTAATAAAAATGTATGTCAAATGAAATTGGACGCTAGATGCTGGAGATTAGAAATAGACAGAGTAATTTTGTAATTTGGGTTATTCAGCATTTTGGATTTAGAAGGTTTAAAATCTGTGGTTACTGTCTTTTGATTTGTCATTTTGCCTTTTGATTTTTAATCTTTGATACTACAATGTTTCTCAGTGTCCTCTGTGGTTAGATTTTAATAATACCAACAAAAAGGAAAACATAATGAAAACCAACAAATTTATCGGTCTCATCGGTCTCGGCTACTGGGGAAAGAATGTCCTGCGTAATTTCTATGAACTTGGTGCGCTGCACACCGCCTGCGATACAGACCAGCACACACTTGCAGAACGAAAGAAGGAATTCCCAAATGTGAGTTATACAGACTCATTTGAAGCCATCCTGCAGAATTCTGACATAAAAGCTGTTGCTATTGCCACTCCTGCAGTTACCCATTATGAGTACGTAAAACAGGCGCTGTTTGCCGGAAAGGACGTTTACGTTGAAAAGCCGCTCGCCCTTACAGTAAAAGAAGGACTGGAAATTGTGGATATTGCTGAAAAGGAAAAAAGAATTTTGATGGTGGGACATATCCTTCAATATCACCCTGCGGTTATAAAACTCAAAAAACTCATAGCCTCTGGCGAGTTGGGGAAGGTGGAGTACATCTATTCTAATCGTCTTAATATCGGGAAACTCAGGACAGAGGAAAACATCCTCTGGAGCTTTGCGCCGCATGATATATCGGTTATATTGATGCTTCTTGAACAGGACCCCATTACAGTAACTGCTTTTGGCGGCGATTATCTGAACAAGGGAATTTATGATACGACGTTGACAACTCTTGAATTTAAAAACGGCGTAAAGAGCCACATATTTGTAAGCTGGCTGCATCCATACAAAGAGCAAAAGTTGATAGTCGTCGGCTCAAAGGCAATGGCAGTCTTTGACGATGTAAGTAAAGAGAAGCTGTACCTTTATCCACACAGGATAGAATGGAGAAATGGGAAAATACCTGTTGCGCAGAAGGCAGACTATCAGGTTGTCCCTGTAGAAAGCGGAGAGCCGCTGAATCTCGAATTGAGCCATTTTATTGAATGCGTACTCCAGAGAAAGAAGCCTATGACGGATGGCTACGAGGGACTGAGGGTATTAAAGATATTGGAATTGGCAGAAAGCTATCTCTCGTCTTACGTTTCCCACAAAAATTCTTGCTTCATACATGAAAGCAGTTACGTTGACGAAGGAGTTCAGATAGGTGATGGGACTAAGATATGGCACTTTTCTCACATCCTTAAAGGTTCAAAGATTGGGAAAAATTGCATAATAGGACAAAACGTAGTGATTGGCAATGATGTGACAATAGGCGACAGATGTAAGATACAAAATAACGTTTCTGTTTATAAAGGCGTAACCCTTGAGGATGAGGTCTTCTGCGGTCCGTCGTGCGTGTTTACCAATGTGTACAATCCAAGGGCGTTCATTGAGCGAAAGCAAGAGTTCATGAATACGCTTGTAAAAAGAGGCACCACAATCGGCGCAAATGCAACGATTGTCTGCGGCGTTACAATCGGGCAATATGCAATGATAGGCGCTGGCGCTGTGGTTAAATCTGATGTTCGTGACCATGCCATAGTAGTCGGTGTTCCATCTCGGCAGATTGGTTGGGCGTGCAGATGCGGGACGACATTAAATTTTAATGGCGAACGTGCGGTGTGCGGTTATTGTGGAAATGAATATATAATGAAAGGCGAGTCTATAATATTTTGCAGTGGAGAGTAATATAATGAAAAAACGCATTGCTGTACTGGCTGGAGATGGGATTGGACCGGAAATAATGAGGGAAGGACTAAAGGTGCTGGATACCGTGGCGAAGAAATTTGGTCATACCTTTGAGTATAAAGAAGCATTGGTGGGAGGATGCGCCTACGATAAATTCGGCCATCCACTGCCTGATGAGACAAGAAAAATTTGCGACAGTGCTGATGCCATTTATTTTGGCGCGGTGGGCGGCCCTAAGTGGGATAACCTGCCAGCAGAACTAACTCCTGAACGTGGGGCTTTATTGCCGCTCAGGGCAATTTATGGCTTGTTTGCAAACCTGCG
>JAHFOX010000064.1 GCA_023261445.1 Planctomycetota bacterium | reverse complement strand
AGCAATCTTTATCTTTCACCCCCAATAGTGTGACAAGCGTCCCCGCATAGCCTCCCCAATCAAAGTGGAGGGATTAATTGTTTGAAATTCCTTAGCATAAATTTATTTGGCAACTTTATACCTTAAATTCTTTTTTATTGCCAATGAATTTTTTAGGATATGTCTGATTACACTACCTGTCGCCATAGAGGCATAAAATATAAAATACATCAAAATGCCTTTAAAACAATAAGATTTTGTTTGACAAATGAATACTCAAGGCATAATCTTGATTTTATCAAAACAGCATAAACACAACGTCTTAAAATATGCCAGAACCTATGAAGAAATTGTTCTTAAAATTAAGCCAAACCTTGAAGGATTTTGGTGATTTTATTGCCCTCCTGAACATAAGAGATACCAAGTCACAAGACAGCACAAGCACCATAAAATTGCTTCTGCTGAAGGTCGGCAAAAATGCCATTGCAAACAGGTTCTTCGCCGGCATGGCATTGTTATTTTCTGTAAGCCTGCTTTTTTTAATGTTAGGCGCATTTTGCATTAATATCTTCTTACAATTCCCGTTTGGTCTCGTTATCTTTTATATCGGCAGTTTCATTGTACTACTCTTCATTTTCTTAAAAACACTACTGCTCCCTTTGTTATCCATAATGAACAAGGAAAAGATTGCGCTGTTAATTGAACAAAAGCATCCCTCGTTAAATAATTCCCTCATTAGTTCAATTCAACTTGCAGAGGACAAGCCATACAGAAGTAAATTTGAATATTCTGAACAAATGATCTCCATGCTCTTAAATGACACGGCAAATAAGTTAAGGCAAATAGACGCAGGCCGCGTGATTAGCAAAAAACCTTTACGACTAAGCTGTTCAATCCTTATCATTTCTTTGTTTGCTTTCGGTTTGATTTGTGCATTCAACCATTCATACATTAACAAAAATATACCGCTCTTTCTTAATTACATGAGTTATGGGAAGGTTATCGGCGAAAAGGAATCTGGGATTTACGCAGGACCAATCATAGGAGACATTATTATAAATTACCGGTACCCTCTATACTCAGGACTGCAGCCTAAGACCCTATATAATACCAGTGGAGATATTAAAGCGTTAAAGGGCAGCGAGGTGCAGATTAGCGCAATAAGCGATCGTCAACTGACGTCTGCAAGCATAGCCCTCGGCGAAACGACAAAGATTCCGCTTGTAATAGAGAACGGAAAAGTAATGAAGGGGGTTTTATCACTACTTGAGGGCGGAACGTATGTCTTTGAAACCACCGACACTATTGGCAGAACTTTTAAGGATATTACACCACATAGAATTCAACTGGACACAGACATGCCTCCAGAAGTAATCATAAATGTTCCTGCAAAAGACATGGTTGTTAATGAAAAAGATGCCATAGAACTTAAGTATACAACTAAAGATGATTTTGGAATAAACGAAATTTCCCTTGTCTTCGAACAAGAAAACGAAAGGAGAGCAAAAACACTCACTAACTTTAGTAAAAAGCAAATTCAGTATAGCGGCGCTTATTTATGGTCGTTAAGTGAATTGAGTTTAAAACCAGACGACAAGATTCCATACCATTTAGAAGTAAAAGACAACGATATGATCTCCGGTCCAAAGGTTAGCAATTCTAAAACTTATTACCTGGAGGTATATAGTTCCAGGAAAAAGCATCAGGAGTTGGTTCAACTGCAAGAGGCTCTACTGCAGGAAACACTGCACATGTTGTCCGATGACCTGACAAAGAGAATTGATGATGAAAAGTGCACATCTAAAGATTATTTGGTCATGACACAGGACGGTATTCAGGAGAGAGCAGAAAAGATAGTCCGCCTCTTTACCGATATTCTGGTGGGCATGCAAGACGATACGATGGCAAATTACAGCGTATATCATTCCCTTGAAAATCTAAAAAATAAATTCCGTGATGTCACAGAGAAAAAGCGGACAACCATTAGGCAGTCTATACAAAATGCGGAGGGTAATATTCCAGTGTCATTGTTGAATGAATTGCAAAAGGCACAGGATGAAGAAGTGGTTGAAGTTGAAAACATCATCATTTTCCTGAACGATATAATAAAGAAACAAAGGCTGGAAGAAGCCATAGACACAGGGAAAAATCTGATTCAATCCCAACTCAATATTGAACAGCTTCTAAACAAATTACGCGAGGGAGAAGACCCCAAGCTAAACGAAAAGGTGCTTTCGGAACTTAAACACATCGAGGAAACCATTCAACAAATGATGGAGAAACTTATGGAAATGGCGCAGGGAGATCACATGGACGAATTTCTAAATGCAGACGCCCTTAAAAGTATAGAGAAAAACGATATCATGAAAGAGTTAAGCGCCATGAAAGATGCGTTTAATAAGGGAGACATGGAATCCGCATTGCAAGCCGCACAAAACCTGCTTGCCGCCCTTCAGGACATGATGAACCGTCTGAAATCTTCTGCACAAAATCTTGCAGACTCATCCTATAACGATATGCTTAAAAATACAAATGAGATATTGGATAAAATATCGGAATTAGAAAACAAAGAAAGAGAGCTTACCGAAAATACCGATACGCTGAAAAAGGAGATTCAAAAACGCACCTCCGAACTAACAAACGAAACCTTCAAGTCGTTTTTTGAAAAGCAGGAAAAAAGAGTGGAAACGATAAAAAAAGACCTTGCCGAAACTAAGGGCATTCTGTCTAAAAATGAATTGCTGCAGGAATATCTACAGGTAAATCGCGATTTAAAACGCATGTCTGAAGAAAGAGAATCAATGGCAAGCCGGTTAAGCGAATCTTTTGGCAATGAGGAAGAGGTAGATTCATTCCAAAAAGAATCCGGCAAATTGTCAGAGCTGTTTGGACAAAATGCAGAACTTAATCGTGAAATTAATAAAGACCCGATGCAGAGGGATTTACTTTACATGTCCAGAGAACTTCCGCAAACAGAAGAAACTATTTCCCATTTGGAAGAAATGATAAAGGGTTGGGATGCGAAGGAGTCGTTGGAGTTGGCAAAACAAATGTCTCACAACCTAAATCAATGGAATAGCCGTATGAAAAATACTTTAGAACAAAGGAACGTTGCTAAAAAGGACTTAGAAGTGCCAGAAAAGGTCGAGGACGCTGCCAATCAAAATCAGCAGATAATTAAAGACCTTGAATCTATGATACAATTTCTTGAAGAACAGCAGTTCTCCAGTTTGACAGGTGAAGACAAGAAAACTATGGAAGAGTACGCAGAAAAGCAGAAGAAATTACAAGAAGAGTCAGAAGAAATCGCCGAAACTGCCGATGAACTTTCTAAACAAAATCCATTTATGGATAAAAATGCGAATAAACAGCTTGATATGGCATCGGAGTCTATGGGAAAAGCCGAGGGAAAATTAGACAAACATGACGCACAGGGCGCTGTTATTGATGAAAGGGATTCGCTGTACCGCCTTGCTGAGGCAAAAAAAAGCATGGGAATGGCAAGGGAACGCATCGCAAAGGGAATGATGGGTGAAGGCGTACCTATGCCAATGCCCTTCCGCGGACGAATGGAGGAAGGACAATTCGGCGCTTCTGCAGAAAAGGTCGAAATACCTTCAGAAGAAGCTTATAAAGTACCAAAGGAATTCAGGGAGGACATTCTTAACGCCTTAAAAGAAGGGCTTCCGGAAAAATACAAAGACCTGAACAAAGATTATTATCAAAGACTGGTGGATTAGAGGTGTTTTAGATGAAAAGAATTTTTATTACATTACTATTTATCTTAACAATCCTTACTTCCTTTAAATTTAAGGCATTTGCCCAGGAAGAAAAATTTTTCGACGTCGTAGGTGAAATAACGTACGGCGAGGAATGTTTACAGGCATGGCAAATCGAAGAGGCGTCAGCGATTGCCAACAGACTGCTCTTAACTGCTCCAAAAAATCCTTACGTAAGTTTTTTCGCAGGTGAGGTGCGCTTCTACGAGGGTAATTACGAGGAATCGTTGTCTTTTTTTAAAGAGGCACAAAAAGACTCGGATGTTGCCAAAGATGCGCGGGAATTCTATAGCTTTGTAGATAAGATTTACAAAACTACGAGTAAGTTTAAAGAGGCCAAAACAGAGCATTTCCTGTTTCGATACCTAGAAGATAAGGATGCTATACTGACCGACTATGCCTTAGACGCCTTGGAGAGAACTTACAATGCCATAGGAACAGACCTTAATTACTTCCCCAAAAAACCCATCCTTGTTGAAGTATTTCCTGACGCAGAAAGCTTTTGTACTATTTCAACACTAACCAAAGAGGAAGTAGAAACCTCCGGTACAGTAGCAATCTGTTTATTTAATCGCGTAATCATCACAAGCCCGCGCCTTCAACCCAGAGGGTATCAGTGGCTTGACACGCTTGCGCATGAATATGTGCATTACGTAATTATGAAAAAGACTTATAATCGTGTACCTATTTGGATGCACGAAGGTATTGCAAAATATGAAGAAAAACGCTGGCTTGAAAATACAGCCCCAAAATTACCTGTTTCACTTGAAAGCTTGCTGGCTGAGGCTATAGAAAAGAATTATTTTATCACATTTGAGCAAATGCACCCTTCTCTTGCAAAACTAAAAAAGAGAGAAGATACTGCGCTTGCATTTGCCGAAGTCTTCACTGTGGCTGACTACATATTCAAACACGGCGGACACCCTTTACTCGTATCTATTCTGGATGGTATTAAGGACGGAAAATCGTCCGAAGATGCACTTTCGTCAGCCATGAGAGTTTCGTTTGACGAGTTTGAAAAGAATTGGATGCAAGACCTGAAACAGAAAAAATTCAGGAAAATCCATGGCATTCAGGTACTTCCTACAAGACTTAGGGAATCGTCAACAATAGTGGACGATGTCGAAAGCGTTGCTGAAATAGAGACAAAAGATGCAAGAAAGTTCGCCATTCTGGGCGACCTTTTACGCCGTGAAGGATTACACAGCGCCGCTATTGTTGAATACGAAAAGGCATTCAGTAAGGCTGGCAATATATTCCCGCAAATTCAGAACAAGCTGGCAATGGCTTATATCATGGATACACAATATAGCAAAGCCGAGGAGGTTTTGAAACTTGCGTTAGAATATTATCCGGAATATGCCACTACATACATTTCACTAGGCGAACTCTACCAGCGAAAAGGCGAGTACGACAATGCCATAAATATTCTATCGCAAGCCAACTACATCAATCCTTTTAATCCCATTATCCACAAAAACCTTGCACAATTGTATAACAAATTGGATAAAAAGGAAGATGCCGCTGTCGAATTGAAAAGGCTTGTGATGTTGACAAAGTAAGAAGTTTTTTCTTTGCTATTCGTGCGAATTCGTGTTTATTCGTGGCTAAATAGCTACTATGCAGTTTTTCTGTATTTTTGCGCCATGAGAGGCACTTCGCCGCGCACAACAGCAGGCGTAACCGAAAATGAAGAGACTCCTTTATTGGAAGGTAAATGATACATGGCGTCTAGCATAAAACTTTCAAATATTGACCTCAAAGCCCTTGCGCCTGTCTTTTTTTCAAAAGCCTTTTTGCTGATTTCCACTAGCGCCTCATTAGAAAATTCTAACGTGGCATTCTCCATTTCAAAGAATTTCTGATATTGCTTTGCCAGTGCATTCTTGGGCTCGATCATAACCCTGACGAGATCGTCCTGTGTTAACGGCATTAAAGACGCAGTAATGGGCAATCGCCCCACAAATTCCACAATCATTCCATAATCAATAATGTCCTCAACCTCTACTTTGCTCAGGATACTAGCAAAGGATTCATCATCATTTTCAATCTTTTTCGCATCGAAGCCAATATTTATTTTTCCAATTCTCCTTCTGATAATCTCCTCTATCCCGGTAAAAGTGCCGCCGCAAATAAACAGTATGTCCCTCGTGTCTATTTGAATATATTGCTGTTCAGGATGTTTCCTCCCGCCTTGTGGAGGCACGTTGGCTATAGTACCTTCAAGCATTTTCAATAGCGCCTGTTGAACACCCTCGCCTGAAACATCCCTTGTGATTGATGGGTTGGGACTTTTCCTTGCTATCTTATCAATCTCGTCAATGTAAATAATTCCTTGCTGAGCACGCGGAAGGTTAAAATCGGCATTTCTCAACAACGCCAATAACACATTTTCCACATCTTCACCCACATAGCCAGCCTCCGTAAGCGTAGTTGCATCCGCAATTGCAAATGGCACATCAAGGATTCTGGCAAGTGTACGAGCCAAGAGGGTTTTCCCTGAACCCGTAGGTCCTATAAGCAAGATATTGCTTTTCTCTATCTCAACTCCTTCGTTACTGGAGCTTGATATTAAACGCTTGTAGTGGTTGTATACTGCAACGGCAAGCGTTTTCTTTGCCTTCTCCTGACCAATAATGTATTCGTCCAATTGCCCTTTAATCTGCGTCGGTGTTGGTATTTTCCCAATTGGTTTGGCTAAGACTTGCTTTGTGTCCTTCTTAAGAATGTTATAGCAAGCCTCTATACATTCATTACAAATGAAAATATTTACATCGCCTTGGATCAAACGGCTTACCGATGTGTAACCTTTACCACAAAACGAACAACCGGCTTTATTTTCAGTGGCTTTTTTAGCCATGTGTTCTATTCCTCACAAAATGGAAGAATTTTAATATAAATTGCTTTGGCAATGTTATCAAACAATGTGATTATATGCAAACTTTTTTTAACGACGGCAGCAACAACTCCCACATAACCCTTTTACATCCAAACACTTACTGATAGATATAATATTTTGTTGAATTTTATAGATACTATTTGGTATCATCATTCGTTAGATTTTATTTTATACACAACTTAAATTTGTTGAGGAATGCTATGGCAAGTGGTTTTAGGGGAAAGAAAAAGCACAGACTAAACAGGAAAAAATACCTTTTAAAAAGGCGCAGAAGAAAACATGAGAATGCCTAATTCTTAAATCTTCATCGTTTAAAAACATCAAAATCTTGTTAGAAAGAACAGGATTTTGATGTTTGAATTTATTTTTTATTTTTTTTTCTAAACATTCCTTAAATATCAATTTTAAGCTATTTATAACCTATACCAAACCCGTAAATAAGCGTGGGATGGCGATATCAATCCAGACGAAACACCCCTGAATAGTCTTATCGTGCATTGATAAAAATCCACAAATTGTAAGAAACCAGGGCTTTTTGATTATACGGCTATCCCTATCTATTTATTTATATCCTGATTTTCAAATTAACGATAGTTAATTTCGTCTAACATCCTGACATCAGGTCAGTTATAAAAACAATTAAGTTCTGTAACATTCATATTTTAAGGAGATACTTAAATGGCAGAAATGCATTCGTTTGACATCGCATGTAAAGTGGAAATGCATGAAGTAAACAATGCAATTGATCAAGCCAAGAAACAAATTGCCGTAAGGTATGATTTTAAGGGAAGCAAATCGTCTATCACTTTAAACAATGACAATTCAATAACTTTGATTGCCGACGATGATTATAAAATGAAAAGTTTAACTGAGGTTTTAAAAGAGAAACTTGCGAAAAGGAACGTCCCATTAAAAGCGCTCAGTTTTGGAAAAGCCGAGAGTGCGATTGGGGGCACAATACGGCAGGTCATTACATTTCAATCTGGTATTCCTATGGAGAAGGCTAAGGAAATCGTCAAATTTATAAAGGGCTTAAAACTGAAGGTGCAGGCTCAAATTCAGGAAGACAAAATTAGGGTAACAGGGCAAAAGATAGACGACTTGCAAGAAATCATTAAAGCAATCAAAGACCAGGATTATGATTTCGCTGTGCAGTTTATAAACTACAAATAAATTATTAAAGTAAATGCCCCATACTTAGCAAGTGTCAAATATTACTGTTAACACACAGGCACAGTAAATTGATTTGGTCAAAAAAATACATTTTGTGTAAACATTTTATGACAAATATTTGTTTTATTATTACAGTTATTTAAATCCTAACTCAAAATCAGGAAAATTTAGATATGAAGACATTAGATTATAAATTTGACTATACAACCGATGTGTATAACGAAAATTATACCACCGAAAATGATATAAACGAAGTGGCATCTTTGGGAGAAAAAGTGAAATACAAGGATTATGACCCTGTTCGTCTGTACTTAAAAGAGATGTCCAATTTACCCTTGCTATCCCGTGAAGAAGAGCTATATCTTGCGAAAAAGATAAAAATTCTTAGCAGATTATTAAACAGGAGGGTTTGGATGTTTGATTATGCCTTAGAAGATTTCGTGAGCATTCTGGAGGAAGTAGACAGCGAGTCTGAACTCGTTCAATTCATAGAGACATCTGTATCAAAAGACCAAAACAAAGATGAAATGGTTGGGCAAATTCGCGGCATTGCCAAGATAATCAGAGACACCCTTGAAAACAATCTGATAGACTACGAAAAGGCTGGCAGGAAAACCGTTCCCGAATATTTAAAATCAAAAATACTAAGAAAGACTCTGTCCAGGAAAAGAAAGGCAATTCTGGAAATAGAGGCTTTGCACATTCGCACTGAAAATGTATTGCCCGTTATGAAACGATTAATTACAGTCTTATCTGAGCTGGTAAAATTTAAAAGGCGGACAAGGCGTTCAAACCAGAAGAAAGATATTTATAAAAACCTCTCTACTGATATAAAAGAAATTAAAACTTTAGCAATTATCCCCATTGAGGAGATAGAAAGGGCTATCCACTCTATTAATTCAGTTTACGATGAGTATAAGTCCGCCAGAAAACTGTTCTCCGAAGGCAATCTTAGATTAGTGGTGAGCATTGCAAAAAAATACAGAAAGCGCTGCATGCCGTTTCACGACCTTATTCAAGAAGGAAACATTGGGCTGATGCGTGCTATTGATAAATATGACTACCGCATGGGTTTTAAATTTAGCACTTATGCCACATGGTGGATTAAGCAGGCAATTATTAGGGCAATAGATGATAAGGCGCGGACAGTACGTATTCCTGTACACATGACGGACGTGATTAACAAGACCAATCAGGTGTTGAAGACAGTACAGAAAGATAGCGATAGAGAGTCTCAGCTAAAATCAATTGCGAAAGAGGCAAAAATCCCAATTTCTGAGGTTCACAGGGTATTCAGGATTGCGTCTCAACCCGTATCTTTGGAAAGCCCCGTTGGAGAGGCAGGCGAAACTATGTTTGAGGATTTTATCTATGACAAAAAGACAGAATCTCCAATCTACATGGCGCATCAGTCTTTGCTTAAGGAACAGTTGCAAAAGGTGCTTGACACCTTAAGCCATCGCGAACGCGAGGTGATTAAGCTGCGCTTTGGCATTAACGATGGATATACGCATACGTTAGAAGAGGTTGGAAAGCGGTTTAATATAACAAGAGAACGTATCCGCCAAATCGAAACCACAGCCATTCGCAAGCTTCAGCATCCACTGCGGAGCAGGAAACTTGAGGGATTTCTCGAAGGTGTAATGACAAATTAAATTCAACTTCAAATAATAACCCTAAATGGAGGTTTTGTAAATCATACAAAACCTCCATTTTTTTATCCCAAACCCTTCAGTAATCCTGCCGAGTGCTTGTTTTTTATCCACAACACATTAAGTCATGCCTGACTATAGAGCATCCCCAAACAATTTGAATTTAGATTGATTAAGACTGAAATTTTGATAAAATTTCGATTTCTTAAAGGATTCTGTAGAAGAACCAATAAACGTAAAATACAAAGTCCATGAGACAGCGTCCTTTAAATTAAAGCAATTTCTTGTTTTTCTTTGTGGCTTTATGGTTGGGAATTAAGGAGTTTTGGATGGCAAAGAGGGAATATAACTTCACAGATATTGAAAGAAAATGGCAGGGATTTTGGGAAGGCTGCGGGTTATTCCGCACCAACGAGACCAGCAATAAAGATAAATTCTACTGTCTGGTCATGTTTCCATATCCTTCAGGTACTTTGCATGTAGGACACGGTAGGAACTATATAATCGGTGATGTCGTTTCACGATACAAAATTATGAAGGGCTACAACGTACTCTCGACCATCGGCTGGGATGCCTTTGGTCTTCCTGCCGAGAATGCAGCCATCAAGGGCGGCACACATCCAGCCATCTGGACAAGAAACAATATCAAAGCCATGAAACGGCAACTTTACAGGTGGGGTGTAGGTTATGATTGGGATAGAGAAATCACCTCCTGTAATCCTGATTATTATAAATGGACACAATGGATATTCCTAAAATTGTATGAGAATAATCTGGCTTATAAAAAGAAGGCTGCGGTGAATTGGTGTCCTTCCTGCGCTACGGTGCTTGCCAATGAGCAGGTTATAGAAGGTTGTTGTGAGCGCTGTGACACTCCCGTACGCCAGCGAGACCTTGAACAATGGTTCTTTCGCATCAGTCAATATGCCCAAAAACTGCTTGATGACATTTCTTTGTTAGAGGGCTGGCCTGAACGGGTCAAAACCATGCAGGCAAACTGGATTGGCAGAAACGAAGGCGTTAGCATTAATTTCAAACTTGAGAATTCTGGCGGGATATTGCCCTGCTTTACAACACGCCCAGATACACTTTATGGCGTAACCTTCGTCTCTTTGGCTCCGGAGCACCCTATAATTGAAGAATTGGTTTCTGGTGCTCCGCAGGAAAAATCGGTAATTGACTTTGTAGATATGGCACGCAATCAGGGTATGGCTGAACGCACAGCCGAGGGGACAGAAAAAGAAGGCATATTTACCGGCAAGTATGTAATCAACCCCGTTAATAACAGCAAGGTTCCTCTCTGGATAGCCAACTACGTTCTTATGGAATATGGCACAGGGGCTGTTATGGGCGTGCCAGCTCACGACCAGCGAGACTTCCTGTTTGCAAGAAAATACAAACTTCCGATTAATGTTGTTATTCAGCCTGAAGGTAAAGAACTCACCGCAGACACCATGAAAGAGGCATTCATTGAAAATGGCATACAAACCAATTCTGGAATCTTTAGCGGCATACCTAATACAGAGGCGATGGGTAAGATTACAGAATATCTTGAATCTAAAGGACTGGGAACAAAGACCGTAACCTATAGACTGAGAGACTGGCTCATTTCGAGACAACGCTATTGGGGGGCGCCGATTCCCATTATTTATTGTGAAAAATGCGGCATGTTGCCCGTCCCTGAATCACAACTCCCCGTAGTATTGCCTGAAGACGTAGAATTTAAGACACACGGCATGAGTCCTCTTTCGGAAGTAGATTCATTTGTTAATACAAATTGCCCAAAGTGTTCAGGGATGGCAAGTCGGGAGATTGACACGATGGATACATTTGTTGACTCAAGCTGGTACTTCTTAAGATACCTTTCGCCCACAGATGACAAACGACCTTTCGTCACAGAAAAGGTTAACAAATGGCTGCCTGTAGACCAGTATATCGGCGGTGTGGAACATGCAATCCTGCATCTGCTTTATTCACGTTTTATCACGAAGGTGCTTTGCGAGCATGGGCATATCAACTTCAAAGAACCCTTTAAACACCTGTTTACACAGGGCATGATTATTAAAGATGGGGCAAAGATGTCAAAGTCAAAGGGTAATGTTGTAAGCCCTGATATTCTTATAGACAAATACGGCGCCGATACTCAACGTCTTTATATCCTTTTTATTGGACCTCCGCAGAAGGACGCAGAATGGAACGATCGTGGAGTTATAGGCGCTTACCGATTCCTGAATCGTCTCTGGCAAAAAATTACTGATTATGAAGAGGTCTATGCCAGAATACAGCGCACCGATATTAATATTCAAAAACTTTCAAACGAGGCAAAAACACTCTACCGCCAGACAAATCAAACGATTAAAAAGGTTACGGAAGACATGGAGACTTCCTGGCATTTCAACACCGCCATCGCCTCTTTGATGGAGTTGCTGAACAACATAGATTCGTTTAGCGTTGTCATACCACACAATACCGCAGAAGAGCTTAATTTCAACGTATTCCGCTGCACAATGGAAACCTTTCTCTTGTTAATGGCGCCTTTTATTCCGCATGTCTGCGAGGAATTATGGGAGATCATGGGAAACAAGCCAAGTATTTTTCATCAGAGATGGCCAACGTTTGATAAAAATGCTATTCAGGAGGAAATGGTCGAAATCGTTATACAGGTAAATAGTAAGGTACGAAGCCATATCTCCGTCCCATCTGATATAAGCGAGGATGAACTGAAAATGCGTGTACTGAGCGATGAACATCTTAAAGCATTTTTAGACGGCAAGAAAATTATCAACACCATCATCGTACCCAAGAAACTTGTAAATATTGTGGTGA
>JAHFOX010000063.1 GCA_023261445.1 Planctomycetota bacterium | reverse complement strand
TAATATTCTATTGATTATTTTTTTTATACTGGTAGTATATGGGGCATCGAAGGCTTTTTAGTAACAATTTACCACGGAAAAACACGGAATGTCACCGAAGAAAATTACCTATGCAGTTGGTCATCAACAACTGGTCTTTGGCTGAAAAGCTGGACGCAGATAGTTAATAACTGCGTGATTCCGTGCGTACCATTTGAAATTCTTAAAACATGAATCTATTAAAAAAATCATTTTTTATTACAACTGTTTTTTTAATACCACTTCTCACAGCCACAGTGCTTTTTGCGCAATCACCCACATTCCTTATTCCTCCAGCAGAATTCAAGGCATTTGATACGCCCAATGATGCTGGCGAAACCGTATCGCTAACATGGTCAGCCTCGCCAAGCGATGTGTCCGATGTCTTCTATGTAATCTACGTTGACATTGATAAAAACGGCACTTTTGAAAAGGAAGCAACCCGTATAAAGTCAAATACCAGCTATCGAACTGCCGTCCCAGAAATATATGGTTATAAAAAGGGGAATAGCGATTATCACTATGTCCAGATTAATCCCAGAAAGGTTTTTAATGGGGAAACATTCTCTAAGAAACAAGTCTATTATTTCAAATTGGCGCTGGTATCGGGTGATAATAAAATTGTGCTTGATACTGTTACATCAGCCTCAGCTCGCGGCAACTTAATCCACACAAAAAAGATAAACAATTTTGTGATTATGATTATAGTCTCTGCCATCATTCTCTATTTTATTGTGCGTGCACGGCGAAATCCTAATATGTTCCTGAGGAAGATTGGCGGTTTGGACGCAGTGGATGAGGCGCTGGGACGAGCCACAGAGATGGGTAAGCCCGTACTCTTCGTTCATGGACTGACTACTATGGGAAGCATATCAACCATTGCCGCAATAAGCATACTGGGGAGGATTGCCCGAAAGATTGCGGATTATGACGCAAATCTAAAGGTTGTCAACAATGATCCAATTGTCATGTCCGTAAGTCAGGAAGTGGTGAAGGAATCTTACCTTGAGGCAGGACGTCCTGACGCCTATAATCCAGACAACGTCTTTCTTGTAGCATCGGAACAATTTCCTTATGTAGCGGCGGTAGGCGGCATCATGACCCGTGAAAAACCGGCTGCCAATTTCTTTATAGGATATTTTTACGCCGAGGCACTAATCCTGGCTGAAACAGGTGCAACCACAGGGGCGATACAGATAGCCGGCACCGACGCCTATACCCAGTTGCCCTTTTTCATTACCACCTGCGACTACACCCTGATTGGAGAGGAGCTTTACGCAGCCAGCGCATATTTATCCAGAGAACCCATGCTCATGGGCACACTCAGGGCGCAGGATGTAGGAAAAGGATTGTTGATTGTCATATTGGTTTTAGGCACTATACTGGCAAGTTTTGGGCTGACATACATTACGCATCTATTTGAAGCATTTTAAAATTTACCACAGAAATACACGGAATTTCACAGAATAGATAATAATGAGTAAACTTTTATACGAAGACTTAACGTATAAAATCATAGGTGCGGCACAGGAAGTATACAAAGAACTTGGTTGTGGTTATCTAGAGTCGGTTTATGAAGATGCTTTGTGTTATGAATTGAATTTAATGAATATAAATTACCAAAGACAAGTAGAATTAGATATTCATTATAAGAATGTTATATTTGAGCGTAGATTTAAAGCTGATCTCCTTGTAGAAAATAAGGCGCTTGTAGAAAACAAGGCGATAAAACAAATAACAGTTCAAGATGAAGCCCAACTAATAAATTATCTCAAAACAACTCGACTAAGAGTCGGTCTGCTATTTAATTTTGGAGCAGAAAAGTTTGAAATGTTAAGAAGGATTTTTTAATAATTCCGTGTAACTCCGTGAAAATCCGTGGTGAATTATGAATTTTTTAAAACGTACCATTCCACTAATTATTGCCTTTGTCATGGGTGTGCTCATGGCTATGCAGTACTATGTCCCACATAAACTTTCACAGGATTTACTTGAGGTAGTATCCAGATGGGACAGGATTATAGCAGGTTTTGCCGTATTTATCGGGGCGTATAGCTTATTCCATCTCCACTGGACAAGAATTAAAAGAAGGATAGAAGGCTGGGGATACAGCGTCTTTGTTTATTTTGGGGCTATTATTACCCTCATCTTCGGTTTCCTGAATGGCGGGAAATTTTTCTGGAATGACAAGCAGGACGGCACAATGTTCGATTGGCTATATTACTATGTACAGGTGCCCGCCGGAGCTACCATTTTTTCCATCCTTGCATTCTTTATTGCCTCTGCGGCTTATCGAACATTTCGCGCACGCACTAAAGAATCTACTGTATTGCTTGTTGCTGCTATTCTCGTGATGCTTGGAAGGGTACCCATTGGAAATTATATTTCTCAATATATTCCTGCTATAGCCGATTGGATTATGGCAGTTCCAAATCTCGCCGCCAAACGAGGTATCCTTTTGGGCGTTAGCCTTGGGGCGATTGCAACCTCTCTAAAAATTATTTTTGGCATTGAACGGTCATATCTGGGCGGGGGTGATTAATGGAAAAATTCCTGCGAATAGACCGCCGCATTATTTTTGCAATCATCACAGTGGCTGTTATTGTTTCCCTCATTCTGAGATTTGAGCTGCCCATACCAGCATCAGAACCTGTTCATGGGGTTTATGAAAAAATTGAATCACTGCCAAAAGGTTCCCACGTAATGATTTCCTTTGATTACGACCCGTCATCCAAGGAAGAACTCCAGCCAATGGCAGTGGCATTTCTCCATCATTGTTTTAGCAGGGATTTAAAGGTAATTGGCATGACGCACTACACAGGCGCTCCGGGGCTGGCAGATCAGGCAATGAACTCTGTAGCCAGTCAGTATCAGAAAAAATACGGCGAAGACTATGCTTTTCTTGGCTATAAGCCTGGAAATGCTTCCCTCATTATCAATATGGGCGAAAACATGTATTCCGCCTTTCCAAAGGATTTTTATGGAAATGATACTACAACACTGCCAGTTTTACAAGGCGTTGATTCATTAAGAAACCTTGATTTCTTATTTGACCTTGCTGCAGGGACTTCAATAGAAACATGGATAGTGTATGGAAAAGAAAAATATAAATTTGAATTGGGGGCAGGGTGTACCGCAGTAATGGGACCTGATATGTATCCATTTCTTCAGTCAAAACAGCTCATCGGATTACTGGGCGGTCTCAAAGGCGCGGCAGAATATGAGGCGCTGGTAAAGAAAAAGGCAAATGCAGTCAGCGGGATGCGTCCTCAAAGTGTAGTGCACGTAATCATTATTCTATTTGTCATATTTGGCAACGTCGTCTATTTTACAACCAGAAGGGCACGGCATGCGTAAAGATTCTAACTTTCTTATTCTGGTCGGCACAATCGGTTTGTTTGTTTGCGTTAACATCTTTTTAATGGCATCGGGGAAACTACCTTTATCATTCGACGGGTTTGGCATTATACTCGGCGCAGGGCTTACCTTTGCCGTTTACAGCTTTCTTTACAAAGACAATCCTGCTTTTAAAATTGCCGAAAATCTTTATGTAGGCGTTTCGTTGGGTTATACTATTGTTATTACCTGGTTTAATTTTTTAAAACCAGACCTGTACGATCCGCTTATAGTGCCTATGTTTTCAAAAGCCTCAGAAAAGGCACCTCAATACGCATTAATTTTCCCTTCCCTGTTGGGCATCTTTATGCTCCTTCGGTTTTCGAGGAAATTATCATGGCTGAGCCGCTGGACATTTGCATTTGTTGTGGGACTTGGCGCGGGAATTAGTATTCCACGAGTAATCTCTGCATTTATACTGGAACAGATAAAGCCCTCCTTACGCCCTGTTTTTTCAGGGGGGGAAACCATACTCTCCAGCATTAACACGTTACTAATCATGCTTGGGGTAATTTCCGTGCTTATTTACTTCATTTTTTCTGTTGAACACAAGGGTACGATTGGAAAATTCTCAAAGATTGGGATATGGTTTCTGATGATTTCCTTTGGCGCTTCTTTCGGCTATACGGTTATGGGCAGGTTATCGCTGCTTATCGGACGGATTCAGTTTTTGTTGAGGGATTGGCTGGGAGTTTTGCAATAATTATTTTTATACCTTATTGACACCGCTAAAAGGCAGGGTATCTTCCTGTGTGCCTATCAGCTTGTCAACAGCATCCAGAACGGGTTCTGTAGAATTGCGGAATTTGGCTATGGGATTGACGATGGCAAGGCCGCGATAGTAAGTAACAAGCCCTTCTGCTACCTCTGTCATAATTTTATTAAAGGTGTTACGCTTCTTTGCCCTTGCAAGTTTTACCTCAGGACCTTTATCGCCAGTAATTGGTATCCTTTCGTAATTGCCGAAATCCATCCGCAATATGTTAATCATACCGCCCTGTCCAGACAACTGGTTAACGATTTCAGCAGATGGAAGTGAGGCAATATAGGCTAACGGATATGTAAAATCTTTGTACCCATCTTTATTGAAATAATAATCACTTTGAATTCCCATGGTCTCAAAATAGGCTTGCACCCTTGCAAAGCAACTTTTGTTTACCAACGCTTCATCTACTTCTTTGACCTGTTTACTCGTTTCTTTCAATCTGCCCAATATGATGGTAGTAGCAATCGCCCTGTCCTGCTGATATGTTTTTACCTCAATTTGAATATAGTCGCTACTAACAAATTGCCACAAAAACAGACTGCAAGTCCTCTCACCATAAAAAGCAGAACCTGTGAATTTTATATTAACTGAGGATATTTCCAATTCGGAAAAGAGAATTTCAAGGGGAAGGATGATCTTGGAAACCGTCATTGCGCCGGGAACAATATTCCCTTTTCTGTGAATGAGATTATTATCGTTGGTTACATCAACGAAACGTTCGCCATGCTCTTTGGAAGTTCTATACTCATGTTTGATTAAGAATTTGTCAAACACCAGCAATCGGCGCTCATCATTACTTCCATTTTCAACTACTAAACTAGGATGCGCTGTTTTTGCCTTTGCATCTCTAAAGCAAATCTTATCGGTTAGAAAACCATCTATCCGTTTCAACGGAATCGAAAATATATGTGTTTGGGGTCTGTCCATAAATCACCAACCGATAAAAGTTTAATCTACTTGAGGTTATGGTGATTCTATTACGTAAATTATTTTAAGTCAAGTATTTTAAAAAATATTTTAATATTTAAGAAAAATAAGTCTTAAGCACTTGAGGCAAAACAGCCTATAAATTGCACAAATTTTAACTATATAACAAACTTCTGCTTACTCTTAAACACAAAGCATAGTCACCGCATTATTATAGACGGAGATACGTTATTAGGTTTTATTAACTTGACAAAAATTATATGTCTAAGTATGCTACCAACATTGATTAAGAAAAAACGACCGACCAAAGAGGGTATAGTCAATTGCAATATATCTGTGTGTTTGAAGACAGTCAATATTCGCAACTAATCCCGCTGGTGCACGCAAGGGCAACCTTTGAACTCCGATGTGGATTATTTACTCATTTAGAAAGAATCGTCAAACATTATAGCCATGCCGATGTTACACTTTTTTGCAGAAATTATCTATCCGACATATTGCATGAGCGGTATTCTTATCGCATAAACACGCTTCCTAAAACAGACGAGACTTGCCTTTTTTTAAATGGTCGTGTAATTCTCTCTGCTCCAATTCCTATTGAAGGACAGGAGGAAATTGGAATTCAGGATAACACCCTTGTTTATGCCCGACTCAAAGGAAAGAACATTAATAGGCTTACCCCTGAATTGTTTCTTACGGAGAATCCCATTAAATTACTAAAAAGCGAGATACGAGTAGTTGATATCCATGTTCCCATAATCAGCTATTTCTGGGATATTGTCAAATATAACAAGTCCCAAATTGAAAAAGATTTCGCACTATTTGTTAAGGAAGTTTCTATTCATGGGAAACTAGACGAAGGTGTTTATCTTATGAATAAAGACCAAATATTTATAGGTAAAGGCAGCCGAATTAAACCATGCTGTGTAATTAACGCCGAGAATGGACCCGTATATATAGGCAATCATGTAACTATTGCTTCCAACACAACTATCGAAGGCCCCGTTTATATTGGTAATCATTCTGTGGTTCAATCAAATTCAAAGATACGCGGCGGTGCAAATATCGGTGAAACTTGTAAGATAGGTGGTGAAGTTGTAAACACCATATTTCATAGCTATAGCAATAAACAACACGATGGCTTTTTCGGTGATTCTTATATTGGCTCATGGGTTAATATTGGAGCAGATACCGTAACCAGTAACCTCCTCAATACCTATGGAAATGTAAAGGTTCAAATAGATGGAAATACCGTAAATACAAATCACATGTTTCTCGGCATGGCAACGGGCGACCATACAAAAACAGCCATTAATACGACCATTATGACGGGTAGCATTTTTGGTTTTGCTTGTAATATAGCAACTCCCACCTATCCGCCAAAATACCTTCCATCTTTTACATGGTATTCAGGTTCTGATAAAAAAGTTTATCTGCTAGAAAAAGCTTTGCAAGTGGCAAAGACTGTAATGAAAAGGCGGGATAAAGAAATGACACAAACAGAAGAACAACTATTTAGAATGATATTCCAGCTTACAGAAAAAGAAAGAAATTCCGCACAGTCCATTTAAAAACAAGGTATTCTATGGGAAAAGACATACAACACGAACAAATTATCATTGATACGAGCATCTTTACCAATCCAGATGTTTATCAATCATTTGGTGCTAGTCCGACAGAAGCATTACTTACATTCCTGAAAATCACCAGCAAGCTGGATGGACCTGCTTTTTATATGCCTCCAACGATCTATCAGGAACTGCTTAACTTTGTAGAAATAGGACATATCCCCACTGATTTGCAGATCCTCATAATTCAAAAACCTCCCAAAAGATACGAACTGTCGGTCCCGGCTTTTTTATTGTATGAACTTATAGAAGACGTGCGTACCAGAATTGACAAGGGTTTAAGGGTAGCAGAAGAGGCAGTAAGAGAAACATCCCCCGAAACGGAACCGGATACCATTACCAACTTGAGAAAAAAATATCGCGCTGCACTTCGTGAAGGAATCATTGATAGCAAAGAAGACGTAGACTTGATTCTGCTAGCCAAAGAAATGGATGGCATCCTGATGACAGCCGATACTGGCATTGTTAAATGGGCTGACAAGTTGGGTATCAGACACCTCGATCCACACTTGCTTCGCGGCATCATGGACAATCTACTAAAGTAAGTGTATGAATAACTAATGGTAGGCAATATAAAGAATTAGTCCACGTGGGCTGAACCATCAAGGTGTTTTTGGAGGATTTCATATGAAGCATAACACTTTCTTGCAAACTTGACATGCCAGTAAGCACCCTCCTTATTTTTAGACAGCACCTCAAACTTTACTTTACATCTATACAAGTGGTCTATCATCTTCTGAATATTATTTTCATCACGAAAACGGAGGAGAAACCTTTCGTCAATAACTTCCCCCCGCGCCGCTTTTGTAACACTCTCGTAAACGGGTTCTAATAATACCTTGCCAAGTTGTGCGTAAACCTCTGGTTTCAGAGAAGAAATATTCTCATGAATAAACATTGCCGCACGAATAATCCTGTGTGTGAAAAACTCGGATGCCGCCTCTGCCATCAAGGAAGCTGTCACGTTAATATCGCGTAAGCAAGAACCCAACGTGACGTACTTCATTATCTTTTCAGCAGAATATATAGGCTTAATTACCATTCCCTCGCATCCTGTCTCGTCCAGCTCTTTAATAATCTTTTTTAGAGCTGAAATATCAGAGGCAGAAAATTTACCAAACCTCCTGACCGTAGGCATACTATATGTACCAAAAAGTTTGTATCTATCCTCAACAGGGATACTATCAGGTTTGTTCAAATACATTAAATCAAATGTGAAAAAACGAATGTCTTCCTTTACATAAGGCGGATGTTCAATATTGTAAGGATTATCTGGACCTGCAAATTCACCACAAACAATTAAACCAGGATTTTCTTTGAATATTTTTTTAACATCTAAAAAGTCCACAATCCGATCTGTAGAAAATGGGCAAACATATGCGCCTCGCGAAAAGGCTAATACACGCCCTTGAATACAAGCAACTCTAACATTGTAACCGTCCACTTTTTCTTCGACATAAAATGGTTGTGTATATGCCTTACGGATACCATTTTCAAGATGCAAAATCCTGGCAATGCGTGGAAAATCAAAAAGAACACCTTCATTGGTGACAACAGATCCCCTTTCTAGCGATCCGATCTTTTTCAATACCCTGTAAAAGCAAATGCCATCAAATTCATCACGAACAACATCGTGTCTCTCAATAGATTCCTCCCACACGCGTTCTGACAATCCAATCTGTCCAATAATTTTGTAAAGCTGCTTATCCATTTATATATTCAGTAATTTCGATAATTAGACCTTTTGGGCGCTTTAATCCTTTTAACAATATCATAAAACAAAGCGTTCGATCCAAACCGAGACCCGCGCTTTTTAAAAATGATGTTACATAAACCCTTCCTTTTATTTCAAGACAAAACTATTATACTCTAACTTTATATATTATTACTGCCACACTGTTCAGTTTATAACTCCTATATTAGTAACTGGTTAAATTTAAGACGCATTATTTTTTAATATTGACTTTAAAAAGATACAATCGTATAATAAAAAACGTTTATTTTTGGCTGGCGTCAAGATTCGTAAAGTAATTAAGGATGTAACGATGTATACAATCTTGGGTTGCGATGATATTGTGAACGTCTTGGTTCAAAATTTAAGCAAATCGGGAGAGGAAATACTTGTAATAGACAACGATGAACCAACTCTGACAGGATTAAAAAAATCCCATATTAATACTCTCAAGGCAAATATTAACAGTTTAGACTTGACTTCACTACCAATAAAAGACACTTTGGCTTTCATTCTTTTACAAAGAAATTTTGAAGATAACTTGAACGTAGCAAAACGTATCAAGAAAACATTTCCAAATAAGTTTATTCTATCAAAAGCAACTAACGAAAAAGAGGCTTCTGAGTTATTAAAGAATGGCGCAGACCGTATTGTTCAAACTGTTGAAATTATCACGAATACCATCTTGAACGAGATTGAAACGGTTAAATTAAAAAGTTCCGTTTTTAATTTAGTAAATGTTATTAAGGCTGCAACAAGTAGAGGTTTGGCGATTTTTTTACAGGACAATCCCGACCCAGATGCAATTGCTTCCGGTCTTGCGCTAAAACGTATTGCTGAGAAATACGGCGTCAAATCAAAAATTTATTATGGCGGAAATATTGGACATCAACAAAACAAGATATTGGTCAAATTACTAGAAGCAGATCTAATTCAATTAAAAAACAAAAATGACGTGCTGGAGGCACTTAATAAGACCGATAAAATAGCATTAATAGAAGCATCCATTAGTTCAAAAAATAATATATTACCGCCAAATATAGTTCCTAATATCATTATTGACCACCATCAAACCGACTTCAACCTTGTAAAAGGAGAATTTATTGAAATATTACCAAAAATTGGCGCCACTTCTACCATAATGACAATGTATCTTAGATATTTAGATATTATACCCGATTCACTTCTTGCCACAGCACTTCGTTATGGAATCAGAATAGATACCAGTGGATTTACCAGAAACACATCCACCGAAGATATTGATGCTGCTGCTTATCTTTCACCATTAGTGGATGTAAGGTTATTAAATCAAATAGAGACCTTCCATATAAACTCAGAAACCATAGACATTATTGGAAGGGCAATACGAAACCGCGAGGTAAGGGATTCGTGTTTAATATCATTCGTAGAATTAATAACTGAAAGAGATGCATTACCCCAGGCAGCCGAATTAATGTTACAGATGGAAGGTATTACTACCGTACTCATATTTGGCATTAATAAAGATAAAGTTCAATTGTCTGCTCGTAGCGTAGATTCTAGAATCAATCTTGCATCGTTATTGCAAAAGGCATTTGGATTCATGAATGCAGGGGGACATGCAACAATGGCAGCAGGAAGTATTGATCTGGGCAATTTCGGTAACATTAACGACAAGAAAACACTATTTAAGATTACAGTTGATACTGTACGGAAAAAATTCTTCCATGCTTTAGGTATAACATTGGAAAAAGAGGAAATACCCGATGAATTAGAATTGTTGGTTAACAACAGTATTAGGGATTAATTTAATAACTATTTTATAGTAAGGAGAAAATTTATGGAAAAAGGGGTTTTGGGGGTAGGTTTGGTAAGTCTAACAATCTTTTTGAGTTCTTGTGTTGCCACGCAGACACAAGTAAAAGAAACAAAAGAACCTGCATTAAAGGTGGAAGTAAAGGAAGCTCCTAAAGAAGAGGTAAAACCAGAAGAAACACCTGTGTCGTCCGCTGCTCCTGCTGAAGAAGCAGCAAATGTGACAGAACCTGCTGCAGAAACAGTACAGCCTGCAGCACCGGCAGAACCTGCGCCAGCCGCTCCTGCGCCTGAAGTTGCTGCTCCATCAGAACCTGCTACAGAAACAGCACAGCCAGCAGCACCGGCAGAACCTGCGCCAGCCGCTCCTGCGCCTGAAGTTGCTGCTCCATCAGAACCTGCTGCGGAAACAGCACAGCCGGCAGAACCCGCACCAGCCGCTCCTGCGCCTGAGGCTGCTGCCCCATCAACAGGAGAGGCAAAACCTGCAGAAGCACCTGCACAACCAATAGAAGAAAAAGTAGAAGCTTTACCCTTAGAAAAGAAAGAATCTAGTGCTGGGGCTTTACATCAATGTGCCACTTGTAATAAAGAAGCCGGAGAAGGACACATTTGCGGTCTTACAACATATTGCCAGCAATGCAAGGAAGAAGTGGGGGCGGGTCACATCTGTGATTTAACATTTTTTTGCCATGATTGTAAAAAAGAGGTTGGAGATGGTCACATATGTAATGTAACAACTTTTTGTGCGAAGTGTGAAGAAGAGGTTGGGGCAGGGCACATCTGCGATGTTACTTACTTCTGCTATGATTGCGAGAAAGAAGTGGGGGATGATCATATCTGTGGTGTCACCCATTTTTGCCCTACATGCAAAATAGAAGTTGGAGAAGGTCATGAATGTGGGAAAACTTATTTCTGCTTTGATTGTGAAAAAGAAGTATCTAAGGATCACCAGCACGAAAAGGCTACGAAATAACTCTTTTCTTAACTCAATTTAAAGATTAAATTAAAAAAGGCATGTTTAACTAAAACAAACATGCCTTTTTTAATAATTTAAGAAATACAAAAACTAAATAATACTACATACTTTATATAGTATCAAACAGCTGATTTGGAGGTACTTTTCGAGCAAACCACCCGCTCTTTATAAGAAGGACTTATTCTATTTAACCACTTTTCAATATTCACCTCACACTTCCAAAACTGACATTTATTACATAATGGTATGCTATCGTATCGCCCCTTCATATGCGCTATTCTCAGGTTTTGCAATGATTCTCCCCGCCATATATTCGCAAGAGAGTCTTCATTTATATCACCAATGACTCCTTTCCCCTGATAATCAACACAACATGTAGTTACCCGTCCATCCCAAAGGATTACAGGATTGTACCATAAAAATGTACATGGATACCTCTTGGGTTTTTCGGAAATTTGCGTTTTATCTAACTGGCTTAAATCATTTAAGGTTCCATCCCACGTATGGTATTCACCTATCTCAATAAAATTGGCAATGCCTTTCCATTTATTAATAAAGGGTTTGATTTCATTTTGTGTATCGGGGGTATGAATAATCTTTATAATAACCAGCGGTGTTTTTGAATGAAGTATTTTCTTAAGTTCAACAAGCCTTTTAACATTTTCTTCGACAACCTCAAGCTTTTGACTATTTTTAATTTTCTTGTAAGTTTCTTTTGTAAACGCATCAATGCTGACATGCAGCGTATCAAGACCTGACTTCATTAATTCCAGGGATTTTGTTTCTGTTAACAATATACCATTCGTATAAAAATTAATCTTATGTGCCGCTTTTCTGTCTTTCGCATATCTGATCATTTTTGGTAATTCTGGATGTAACAACGGCTCTCCATCTTTATTGATAGTAATTATAAGCCTTTTACCGTACAACACACTTTCATCTATTACTTTCTGGAAAAGCTTAACATCCATATAGCCAGATGGTCTGTTAAGTTCTCTTGGACACATCGAACAACTGAGATTACAGTAATTAGTAGGTTCAATATTAAAACGAATGGGAAACTCAAAAGAGATTTTTCTTTGTAAAACCATCCTGCGAATAAAAGCCACCCTTTTGAACTTTTCGACAAGCTTAATATTTATCATGTAAAAAATGATACGAACCTATTTA
>JAHFOX010000062.1 GCA_023261445.1 Planctomycetota bacterium | reverse complement strand
CGACCCGAAATTCTTCGAAAAAGTTACCGAGATGATAAAAAAGAAGAAGGAAGGGGTATAATGCTCGACATGCTCCATTCCAGCGTAAAAAAGGTTTAATTTGTTTTGTGGTAAAAGATAATCCTATATATAGTCCTGCCGATTTTAAAACTTTTATACTCAATCCTGATTTTAGATCCTCAATAAAACATATTTTGATTGTTCGTCCAGGTGCTATTGGTGATGTAATTGTTACCTTGCCTACTATTGGTGCCATTCGCAAGCACTTCCACAATGCCAGAATTGAAATAATGGGTTATACCTCTTTTCTGGAAATCACAAATGGACGTTTCTATGCAGATAAGGTTAGCAGATTTGATCAAGCCGATGTTGCTGCACTGTTCGTAAAAAACTATGAAATGCCTGTCCATTTAACAAGAAGATTTAATGTATTTGATATAGTTATTTCGTTTGTTTCAGACAAAGAACAAATTTTTACTGAAAATCTTAAGAATGCAGGCGCCAGGCACGTTATTAATTATAACCCATTTCCTTGTGACAAAGAACGTATTCACATTGTTGATCATTTCCTGAAACTTTTGGACTTGCTGAATATACCGCGTTTAAATAACTTTCCAAAAATATTTCTATGCGACGAAGAAATACGCTTTGGTGACAAATATATAAAAGATAATATAGCCAATTTAAAGAAAATGTTAGTTGCAATTCACCCGGGTAGTGGATCCAGGCAAAAATGCTGGCCCGTAGAACGATTTGCGGAATTAATAACACGGCTCAATGATGAAATGGATGCACAGATATTTATTGTTTCAGGCCCAGCAGATAGTGAGATAGTTGAAAGTTTAAAAACGTTGGTCAAACGAAGGATTATTGTAGCCGACCAATTTCCATTGCCTAAACTGGCGGCAGTAATTAAAAGATGCAATCTTTTTATAGGAAACGATTCAGGCATTATGCATTTGACTGCCGCTGTTGGCACACCCACAATCGGTATCTTTGGAGCTACTGACCCAGAAGTATGGGCGCCGCGTGGAGAGCATGTAAAAATTCTTTTTAATAAAGTGCGTTGTAGCCCATGTGTGCAGGATGTGAGAAGGAACTGTTTTTCCCAGATCTGCATGGGGAATATAACTGTCGAGAATGTTATTCATGAAATAAAGAATGTTTATAGATATTAATAGTTAAAATTAGAGAAAGGGCATCTTTCTTTTTCGTTTGACTGCATTGTAATAGTTTTATATACTTTTGCGTCAAAAATTTTCTACCCTTTTAAATTATTAGATACGACTATTTAAGAAAGAACAAGCAATAATATGTCAAAAAAATCTAAACAATGTCAGCTGCAACACAAATATTTATGCAAGCCACGCATCACGCCTCAGATCTTAAAGAAAGGAATGAAGGTTAAAGACCTGGTAGACGAGTATAGCCGTTCAGGTGCATTTAATGCGGGACGACTAGCGGAGGCTTGTAAATTGTACTGTCACATGCTAGATGAGGATGCTACTATTGGTCTAACGCTTTCTGGTGCCATGACTCCTACAGGTATGGGAGGTATAATCATTACTCTTATCGAGAATGGTTTTATTGATTTTATTATTTCTACTGGTGCCAACCTATATCATGATCTTCATTTTGCTCTGAATTTGCCAATACATCAAGGGGATTTTAGGGTTGATGATACAGAACTTTATGAGGCAGGAATAGAACGTATTTATGACATCTTTATTACCGATGAATTATTGCTTAAAACAGATAAATTTATACAAGATGTGGCTAAAAAATATTTCAAAACGAAACCCATTTCCACTGCCGATTTTCACTATATATTGGGTAAAGCTGTTCTTGCAGATACACCGTCACCTCATTTGAGTTTCGTAGCACAAGCAGCAAAATATAATGTGCCGATATTTGTATCTTCTCCCGGCGATTCTTCAATTGGGATGAATTTGTCTTATCTTAAACTTCAGGGTAAGAATCTTATTGTTGACACCGACTTAGATGTAATTCAAACAACTGCTATTGTTTTTAACAGTAAAAAGAACGGAGTGGTTAGTATTGGCGGTGGTTCGCCAAAGAATTTCTATATGCAGACACAGCCTACGCTTGCACAGATATTAGATATTAATAAAGGTGGTCATGATTACTTTATTCAGATTACCACAGATGCACCTCAATGGGGTGGTCTCTCCGGGGCAACTCCAATGGAAGCAATTTCGTGGGGTAAGATACGCAAAGAAAGTATAAAGAATCACGTAGTTGTTTACAGCGACGCAACAATAGCCATGCCAATCCTTGCAGGATACGTTTTGTCTGAAAGGAAACATCGTACAAAAAAATCTTTGTACAAACATCTGGAAGCATATATTTCACAGCTAAAGAAACATGTAAAATAATTAGATATACTCAAAAGTTTTTATAGACAGAACGTTTTATCTTTCTTTTTGTTGATCATATTCATTTTAACTTTAAGTGCTTAATATTTTTACTGTTCTGTACAATTTGCATTTTAAGTTCCTTCCGAATAATTTAATCAAACGCCTTGTTTTATATAAAAATCCATCTTTTTTTCTTTAAGATAATATTTTTAAACGTTTAATTGTTTACCAACATTACAAAGAACAGATATGTTAGAAATAGATAATGTTGTATATACTAATATATCAATATCTTATGTAAACTGAACTGTAATTTATAAATCAGCAATCCACAAGTTATCCACAATTCATTTGGTTTCATTAAATGAGTTAAATAGGACAAAATTCGGTTTTATGTAATTAATCAAAACAAATCAAATGGTACTCCGAAATTATTTGTTTCTAAGTTTCAGTTAAATATGAGATTACGAGAGTAAATATTCATGATAGGGGGAAATGGGATTATTAAATAAATATTTTTATAAATAAAAATATTATTTTAAAAAAGTTCTTTACTTATTTTAATCATATTGTTTTTCTGATTCTTACGTACATAATAGTTGCATGCCAAAAATATTTTGAAGACAAAAACTTCTTTTTGTTTTGACACAAAAAAATTCTTCTGTTATTATCGTCCACCTTCAAAAGTTGTCTATGATACATTTCGAAATTTTTCTTCTTAAGAATATAAGATAATACATGGAATCTTGTTCAAAGATCTGGGACGACGTTCTCCAAAATATTCGTGGGAAAGTAGGTCCGCTACGATTTAATTTATGGTTTAAAAACACTCGACTAGAATCTGTTGACAACGGCTACGCAAACATTACTGTACCAAATATTTTTACTCAAACATGGCTGCAGGAAAATTTTACAACTATATTAAGGGAAGATATTGGAAGACTAGTAAATAATGGTGAATTAAACATAAGGTTTTCTGTTATAAATAATGGTGAAGGCGAAAATGTTTCTACTTCAAAAATTTTATCACATGAGGGAAAAACAGAGAGTAATAAAAACACCGTTCAATTCAACAGGGTTCTGAAATTAGATGAATTCATTGTTGGCCCTAACAACAGACTTGCCTATACCGCCGCCCTTGAAATGCTCAAGGACAAGTACCCTTCTTTTAATCCTCTTTTTATACACGGTACCGTTGGTGTCGGGAAAACACATATCCTTCAAGGAGTATGGAATCGTGTCAAAGCAGAACAAAATGTAAACGCCGTATATATGTCAGCCGAAAAGTGGACAAACGAATACATTTATTCACTACAAAAACAAAAGATGGAATCGTTTAGACAGAAATATAGAAATGTGGACATGTTTCTAATTGATGATGTACATTTTCTTTCAAATAAACAGGGCGTACAAGAGGAGTTTTTGCATACTTTTAATGCATTATATGAATTATCTAAGAAGATTATACTTGCAAGCGATGCACATCCGAAGATGATTGGACAATTGAAAGAAACCCTTGCGAGCCGTTTTATGTCCGGCATGATTGTAAAAATAGATAAACCTGACTATGCTACGAGAGTTTTAATTTTGAGATCAAAAGCTGCAAAATTTGATGTGCATTATCCGGAAGAGGTTTTGGAATTCATTGCAGATAAATTTGACGATAATGTCAGGGAAGTTGAGAGCGCATTAACAACGCTGTCTGCCCATGCCAAGTTTAACGAGAAGAAAATAAATTTACAGTTGGCAAATGAAGTTTTGGGTGAATTTCTTTACAATGATGGAAAAATTGTTAAGATTAATGAAATTGAAGAAGTTGTGATAGCTTATTTTAGTATATCACGAAGCGAGCTTCACTCTGCAAAAAAAACTAAATCTGTCTCATTCCCGCGACAAATATGCATGTATTTGACAAAAATACTTTTAAATTGGTCATATCAACAGATTGGTAATTACTTTGGTAGTAAGAAACATTCTACGGTTATGTTTGCAATAAAGAAGGTGAAAGAACAAGTTGATAATGACGCACAATTTAAAGTGCTTATAGAAATGTTAATGGGAAAAATTAAAAAAGGGGGAAAATAGACCACTACGACTGTATATTTAATTGCGGTTTGTTACACTATGAGTTGCTTGAGCAAGCTAAAGGAAAAATTAGAAGAAGATAAAGTAGATGGGTTTTTAATAACGCATGAAGTAAACATACGTTATGTTACAGGCTTTACAGGTTCTGAAAGTGTTTTCTTAATTACACCAAACAATGACTACTTATTTACAGATTTTAGATATTTAGAGCAAGCAGAACGGGATATTCCTTGGGCGAGTATTGTAGAAAGGAAGACCTCTTTAACAAGAACAATGTGTGATAAACTAAAACGTCTTAATATAAAAAGGTTATATGTTGAATCTTTATATCTTACTTTTAATCAATACAATGAGATTAAAAGTAAGATAAAAGGAATTCGTATAATACCCACACGAGGAGTAGTTGAAAAGTACCGGAAACGAAAAACAATAGAAGAAATTGGGAAAATACGAACAGCCATTAGAATTGCTGAAAAAGCATATCTGAATCTCATAAAGAAAATAAGGGTAGGTGTATCAGAAAAGAATTTATCCGATATTCTAGAATATGAAATTAGAAAACAGGGAGGAGAAAGAAGTTCTTTTGAAATAATTTGTGCTACAGGTTCGCGAGCTTCTTTACCACACGCTCATACAACGGATAAAAAAACACAAGCGAAAGATGTAATATTAATAGATTGGGGCGCCAGTTTTCAGTTTTATAATTCCGACTTGACAAGAATTAGCTTCATAGATAGAATATCTCAGAAATTCAAAAAGATATATCGAATAGTATTGGACGCTCAATCTTACGCTATTGATAGCATAAAACCGGGTGTGTTGGCGAGAGATGTGGATCATGCAGCGCGGAGTTATATTGAAAAGAAAGGATTTGGGAAATACTTTGGACATGGAGTAGGGCACGGTATCGGACTAGAAGTTCACGAAAACCCATTTATAAACAAAAGAAGTGAAGAAGTTTTAGAAGAAGATATGGTATTTACTGTAGAGCCTGGTATTTATGTACCAGGAGTGGGTGGCATACGCATAGAAGATATGTTATTAGTAACTTATGATGGATGCGATGTTTTAACTAACGTGCCCAAAAATTTGACAGAAATAGTGGTATAGAAAAACTACAATCTAGATAAAATGCTAAATAAACTTTTTAAATATCTATTAAAAAACCAATCAACATTACCTGTCATAATCGTTTCAATCCCTTTTCTTTTCATAAAACACAACTTTTACTTTTAATTAAGAAACTTATATCCTCGTAAACACTAACTAAGTGTTTTGTTGTCTTTCCTGTTTAACAGTTTAAAACATACTCCACAAAGGAACAGATAATGAGTATTATAGACAAGGTAAAACAATTGATTTCAATAATGAACGAAAACGAACTATCTGAGATTGAAATTCAAGAAAATGATACGAAAATAAGATTAAAAAAAACCAACAGCGGTTATGCCAATGTTATCGCACCAGTAAATGCCCCTGCAATACACACGTCAAAACTAGAACAAGAATCTTCACAGTATGCGTTACCAAAGGAAAGTGAAAATTTTCTAGAGATTGTTTCTCCGATGGTAGGAACATTTTACAGGGCGAGTGCTCCTGGTGCAGACCCATGCGTTAATGTGGGAGATTTTGTAAATGAAGAGACAGTTGTTTGTATTATTGAAGCAATGAAAATAATGAATGAAGTCAAAGCTGAAACTGTAGGTGAAATTGTTGATGTTTATGTGAATGATGGAGAGGCAATAGAGTATGGTCAGCCGCTATTTCGCGTTAAGCCCTCAATAAAAGAGTCATGATTATTCAAATAGGAAGTGTCTCGAAATATGTTTTCCAGAATAATGGTTGCAAATAGAGGTGAGATTGCCCTAAGGATTATTAGAGCATGTCGCGAAATGGGTATAGAAACCGTTGCCATTTGCTCAAAATCAGACGAAAATGCAAGATACTTGAAACAAGCAGATATTACGGTGTGTATAGGTCCCCCCGAATCAGATGGAAGTTATCTTAATATTCCGAGTATAATTAGTGCCGCAGAAATAACGGATATCGAAGCCATTCATCCTGGATATGGTTTCCTGTCTGAAGTTGGTCATTTTGCAGAAGTGTGTGAATCTTCTAATATAGTGTTTGTAGGTCCTAGATCGGAAGTGTTGAAAAAACTAGGAAACAAGACAGAAGCAAGAAAAATTGCTATTGCTAACAAAGTTCCAGTAGTGCCAGGCAGTGAATCAGTTGTGAAAGACCAGCAGCAAGCATTGGACATTGCGCATAAGATTGGTTATCCTGTGATTATTAAAGCGTCTGCAGGCGGTGGAGGACGCGGGATGCGGGTTGCTCACAACAATATAAGTCTTGTAAATTCGTTGGCAATTGCACAAAGAGAAGCAGAATCTGCGTTTAAAGATCCATCTATTTATATTGAAAAATATATAGAAGATGCTCGCCATGTCGAGGTACAGATATTCGGAGATAATTACGGCAATATTATTCATTTGGGAGAAAGGGATTGTACCTTGCAACGCAGGCACCAAAAACTTGTTGAAGAATCACCTTCTCCTTCTATTTCCGAGCGTTTACGAGAAGATATTTGTAAGGCAGCAGTCAAGATAGCAAGAGCTGTAAATTATACCAATGCAGGCACTGTTGAGTTCCTGGTAGATAAAGAAGGCAAGTTTTATTTTATAGAAGTAAATACACGTTTACAAGTTGAGCACCCTGTTACAGAAATGGTAACAGGTATAGATTTGGTTAAACAGCAAATAAGAATTGCTTATGGTGAACGATTAAATATAAAACAAAAAAAAATAAACAATCAGGGTGTTTCTTTGGAATGCAGGGTTTATGCTGAAGATCCAAGCAACGGATTTAGGCCTCAGCCAGGAAAGATTACAATGTATAATCCTCCAGGTGGAAGAGGGGTGAGAGTTGATTCTCATGTGCATGCTGGTTACGAAATATCACCTTATTATGATTCTTTAATCTCAAAGGTAATTGTTAATCAGAAAACTAGAGAAGAAGCAATTGCCTGCATGAAAAGGGCGCTAAATGAATATGAAATTGAAGGAATTAAGACAACAATTCCATTAAGTTTAGAGTTGATTTCACATCCTCAATTTGCAAATGGAAATATTAATACTAATTTTGTAGAGAATCTTTTGTCAAAAGGTTAACAATAACTTTATACTTTAGTATAAAGATTTTTCTTGTTAATTATCTTAATACAGGAATTTTCTCTTGACACTATAAAAAAAGCATGCTAACTTATTTGTTCCATTTTTGTATAAAATATCCGTTTGAATAGATATTTAACCGTTTTGGATGTTCAGTTAAGTTTATGTAATGTATTAGTTAACACAGTGTTTTGTATTTATTTTCTGATACGTGAAAGGAGATTATAAATGTTTGGTGGTAAGACAACTGGGTATATTTTAGGAAGTATTGTATTTTCTGTGTGTTCTTTAGCATTTTCGCTGAATAACGCGTCTTTTGGTGCCGAATATACTGGTAATAGTGGTTGTAAATGCCATATGGGTAAAGGTTGTTTTGAGGGAGAAGAATATAAAGAGAGATTACATTCAAATACCTGGGAAAAGAGATTAAAAGGAACACCTGATGCCGAAAACCCAGACTGTTTAAAATGTCACGGAAGTGCTTATGGTGAGAAAATTGCCGAAGCCGGTAAGAAATATTTACCTAATGTGCAATGCGAGGCATGTCATGGAGCGGGTTCTGAATACAAAAAAGTAAAGGATAATTATGAGGGGAAGGGGAAGGATGCATTCAAAGAATTGCTGAAAAAGGATCCTCTTCTGGCTAGAAAAGTACAGTATGATGCTGGCTTGATTGTGGCAGGTATTAATGGCCCTGCGACAGTAAAAGAGCAATGCTTGAAATGTCATTGGGAAAATAAGGATGATAAGAATAAGTGTCCAAAAACAGATAAAGTTATGGATTATAAAGATGCCTTTAAGAAAGATGACCATCGTGACAATGATGAAGTTGATGATGTGATAAAAAAGATGTCTCCTGAAGACAAGAAAAAATGGGCAGCTTTGTTACCAAAAGATGAAATTCTTAATTCACCACTAAAACCAAAGAAAAAGGAATAACTCTTTTAAGCTAGCTAAAGAGTTATAGCTGAGGAGGATTCCATAAGATGGTTTATAAACCAAAAAGAAACATGGTTGGCCTGTCAAGTTTGAAAAAATATAGACTAATATCGTTTTTAATAACTTTTGTAGCCACTGCTCTTGTTTTGCCCGCAATCTTATTTGCAGGTGATAATGGACCATGTATTGAATGTCATACAAAACAAGAGAAATTGAATGTCTTAGAAAAGGCGAAAGTAGATCCTATATCAGGTGAAATTAAAGTTGCTTCAATGTTAATTGATGAGGCTATTTATAAGGCATCTGCGCATGGTGGAGAAGATTTTTTCTGTATAGATTGTCATCAAGATTTAGATGGCGTGGATTTGACAGAAGGGCACAAACCGAATTTGAAACCGGTAGATTGTATAACCTTCTGCCATGACGATCCTGCCGAAGATTATCTGCAAAGTAGTCACGTTAAATTAATGAAAGAGAATAACAAAGATGTACCTACATGCAAGGATTGCCATTCAGGTTTATCGTATCATTATACTCCCTTAGGTGAAAAATCACCAAGAGATGTCCCTCGGGGAGTTGATCCTCTTCACAGAAGGTTAACAGTTGAGGCTTGTGGTTCTTGCCATCAGGATTATTTGGACAGCTATAAAAACAATGCACATGGACAGGTTACTTCACTCGGCTACACAATAACTGATGTTCCTGTGTGTTTTGATTGTCATGGTAAACATAAGATATTGAATTCGTCCGATCCTGAATCCAAGGTGGGAAAGGAACGAATCTTAGAAACTTGTGGCAGTTGCCACGCAAATGCAAATGCAAGTTTTGTCAAACACGTCGAACATCCTCAGATAAAAAATATAACTTATTATAAAACAATGCTTGCTGCAATAAAGGGTGCGCGTAGTAATCCTGAAAACCTTAAGAAAGTGATCAAAAACCCACAAACAATATTGTGCATAGTATTTGTAATGTATATCGGAATACTTGCATTTACGTTTTCTTCTTTTGGATTACATTCTTTATTGAGTTGGTTTGCAATTGTTCGTGATGAGCGCAAGAGAAAGGGACATGCTGATGAAGAGCAACATTAACTATTTGAGATTCAGGTTTTTTCACAGATTCTGCCACTTTTTGATTATTATCAGTTTTTTTGGGCTTGTCTTAACTGGTATGCCTTTGGCTTTTAGAAGTTATGATTGGGCCAAGTGGTTGTATGAATTGTTTGGAGGCTATCCAACTGCTGGATATATCCATCGTATATGTGCATTAATAACATTCTTTGCAGCATTTATTCATTTTATATATCTTTTTTACAACATATCCGTAAAAAAGAAGAAAGGGTTTTTCTGGGGTCCTAACTCTTTACTTATTCAGCCAAGAGACATCTTTGATATTATCGGCGACATTAAATGGTTCATGGGTATCGGTAAAAAACCCACCTTTGATCGTTGGATTTATTGGGAAAAATTTGAATATTTATCCTTGATGTGGGGGACGCTTGTAATGGCTGTTACAGGACTTATTCTTTGGTTTCCTGTTCAATTTACAAAGATTATTCCCGTTTCAGTCGCTAGTATTATTGACCTTCCCAGCATTGCATTGATTGTTCATAGATATGAAGCAATTCTAGCGGCAGGGTTTATTTTTACAATTCATTTTTTCCATACGCATCTTCTTCCTGAAAAAATGCCTGTTGATGAAGCAATTTTTACAGGCAGAATAACAGAAGAGGAGTTTAAACACGAACGGTTAAATCAATTCAAAAGGCTTGAAAATCAAAGGCAATTAGATAGTTATAAGGTTGCCCCGCCTTCTCTTTTTGTTAGTTTTCTAACTAGGCTGTTTGCAGTCCCTATTTTGATTACGGGGCTGATTATGGTAGGCCTTATGTTCTCAGCACTTCTTGTTTGGGCTATTTGACTTTAGTATTGTAGCATAGTAAGCAATTTTAGTTGTAGCTGTTAAGTCTGCTGGTTTTAGACAGTACCGGGTGTTTTTTATACATGGTGTGAGATGACTTACAGGGTTTTAATTGTTGATGATGAAGAACGCATGCGAAGAGTGCTTACTATGGTTTTTGAAGAGATGAATGATGTTAAAGTTGTTACTACTAATAATTGTGTAACAACTTTTGATTACCTAGATAAGGAACACATCCATCTTTTAATTACGGATTTAAAAGTGCCTGAAATGGAAAGACTTGCATTCTTAAGGGCAATTAAAAACAAAAAAGGAACGTTTAGAATTGGCTGTAGGTGGCACTTTCTTTTTGGACGAAATATCCGAGATGAGTGCGGCAATTCAGGCAAAAGTTTTACGTGTTGTTGAGTCTAAAGAATTAGAACGTCTTGGCGGGGCGGAAACAATTAAAGTTGATACTAGAATAATTTGTGCCGCCAACAAAAAACTTGAGAAGCTAGTAAAATTGGTAAAATTCAGAGAAGACCTATATTATAGAATAAGCGTTTTCCCTATTATATTGCCACCTTTAAGAGACAGAAAAGAAGACATAATTCCTTTAAGCAAGTATTTCCAAAACGATTTTCCTCAAAGATGGGGAAAACACCGATTTATTTGAGTAAAGAGGTAGAGAAATTGTTCATGATGCATAAATGGGAAGGGAATATTAGAGAATTATAAAACGTTATTGAACGTGCAGTCATTTTGTGTAAAGGGAATCTTATAACACCAGAACTTTTATCAACATCAATAGTTAGAGCAACTCCCCGGTTGAAAGGGACGAACTCCAACCACAAGATAATTCTGTTCAATTTAATATACCACCGCATGGGTTATTGTTGGATGCCTTAGAAAAGCAATTAGTTACTCAGGCGTTTGAAAAAAGTGAAAATAACAAAACTAAAGCGGCTAAATTATTAGGACTAACTAAGGGAATTTTCAGGTATAGATTGCAAAAGTATGGTTTAGCTAATTAGCAATTACTTTAGTATCCGCCGACTTATTTGGCGCCGAATATTAAAGCGTTTGTTAAAATATGAAATGATTAGATTTGTGGCTGAAATTGGACATATGTTTTAAATTTATACTAAAAAAACATAATTTAATATTCGCATAAATTTTTTAGGTATTGAATCTTATGAAAATTAAATTTGACTTGTTTTGTTTGGTATAGATTATGCGAAATTTAGCGCGTTGGTTTTTATTAAAGTGTGTTAATTTATCAGTGTTTATGAAAGGGGGTGAATAAGGTCATGAAGAAGAGCATTTTTGTAGCAACAATGGTGTTTGGTATGGCTGCTTTCATATCTCAATCTGTTTTTGCCGCATGGGATAAACCTTGTGATAAAAGACAGATTTTAGAGGCGTACTGGTGTGATGCTTGTAAGGATGTCAGGGAATTCAACGAGTGTTCTGAAATAGGATACATTTGGGACTTTGCAAAACATCGTGCGGCCGGGGATAAGACTCATACTGATTTACCAACTTGTTGGGCATGCCAAAAGATAGCGTACAGTTGTGTCAACACTAACTGTAAAAAATATGGTGTATGTTTGCCAGCTCCTGGTGCTTGCGATGAATGTGGTGATGATATTACAAGCAAGAAAATTTGGGCCAGAGTATTGTTTAAATGTCCAAAATGTGGCAAGGAAAGTCCAGAACCAGGTAAGGGTTTTACAACGATAAAAGGACGTTACGCTCCGCAAATTGAAAAGGCGGGAGATTGTGAAACTTGTGGCGTAGTTAATGAGATAATTTGTACAAAGTCTGGTACTTGTCCACATGTTGGTAAGTAGATGTATTTTATATTATTTATTTGTTGTGCTAGATGTATATACAGTAAGAGGAGGTAAAGTAAATCGATGAAAGGAAAGGTACTAGTAGGAGCGATAGTAGTGGGGTTGTCGTTAATAGGAGGGGGGGTGTCGAGTGGTGGGTTTATACAGGGTACGCATGTGAAGACG
>JAHFOX010000061.1 GCA_023261445.1 Planctomycetota bacterium | reverse complement strand
TTCCTGAAAAATACAATATGGATGTCATTACAGTGACAATTGACTTGGGCGCTGTAAAAGATCTTGAATCTATTCGGCAGAAAGCTCTGAAAATTGGGGCAAAAAAGGCAATTGTCATTGATGCAAAAGATACATTTGTAAAGTATTTTATATTCCCTGCTTTGCAAGCAGGGGCCTTATATGAAGGCGTTTATCCACTTGCAACAGCCTTGGGAAGACCGCTAATTGCAAAATTATTAGCAGATGTAGCATACGAGGAGAAGGCAGATGCCGTTGCTCACGGGTGTACAGGGAAAGGAAACGATCAGGTCCGATTAGATGTATCTCTGCAGGTGTTAAACCCTAAACTTCAGATTATTGCACCCGTACGTGAATGGAAGATGACACGTGATGAGGAAATCAGATATGCCGAGGAACATAATATTCCTGTCGAAGCAAAAATTAAGAGCCCATACAGTACAGATGAGAATCTATGGGGGAGAAGTATAGAATGCGGGGTATTGGAAGACCCATGGACTGAGCCTCCGGAAGAGGTTTACAAGTGGACAAAGAGTGTAAAAGATGCCCCAGATGAACCTGAATATATAGAAATTTGTTTTGAACGAGGTGTTCCAGTATCTGTTAATGATGAGGAGATGGATGGAGTTACTCTTATTAACACATTGAATGCAAGGGGCGGAAAGCATGGCGTAGGCCGTATTGACCATCTCGAGAATAGACTTGTGGGCATCAAGTCCAGAGAAATTTATGAATCCCCAGCCGCTATTATTTTACACACAGCCCATAGAGCATTAGAAGGTATGATTATGACAAAAGACGCCTTGCGATTTAAGGATATTATTTCCGCCCACTATGCTGATTTGATTTATAACGGACTTTGGTTCTCTGCCTTTCATCAGGACATGGTTGCTTATGTGTTAAGTAGTCAGCGTCTCATGAAGGGGACGATCCGTGTGCGATTGTCCAAGGGGACGTGTACCGTAGTGGGTCGTAAGTCGCCGCTATCCCTTTATAGCGAAAAGTTAGCAACTTATCAGAAAGAAGATACCTTTGACCATAGTGCAGCGCTTGGGTTTATTAAAATATATGGTTTACCTGTGAAGATACAATCTCAAAAGCAAATGGATATTTTAACAGGAAGGGAGACATTGCATCTGGATTCTATCATGCCGCCGAAAGTTAAATCTATCAAGTAGATTATTTCTGAAAATAAGGTACAACATCATAACCTGAGCAAATAGGAACCAAAGAGGTTTTTAATTTGAAACTCCAAATCAGAAATTCTAAATCTCAAATAAATTCCAAATTACAATGCTCAATAATTAAAACTCTTTGGTTCGGAATTTGACTATTGAGATTTATTTGTTATTTGATGCTTGGGATTTGGTGCTTGTTTCGCTGCAGGCATGACCCACATGCAAACAGTAGAGGCCGATAAGAAAGGTGAAATATGAAAGTATTGTTGTTATTTCCCCCATCCTGGCATCCTTCGCAGCCCTACCTGAGTTTGCCTTCCCTGACTGCATTTTTAAGACAAAATGGCATTTCCGATGTAAGACAGAGAGATTTGAATATTGAGTTACTGGACATACTCCTCACTAAAAAAACTTGCAGTGAGTTTTACAAAAAAATCACTGATAAGTTAAAGTCCATGGAGAGTGCTTCTACATATTCACATGGTTATCAGGAAAAATATAAAACATTAGCTAATGCAGCAGGAACAATTCCTACTGTAATAGATAAGATAGAATCTGCGAAAAACACATTGAGATCTGAGGGTTTCTATGAGTTGGAACAGTACATTGAAAGTGTTCATATCATCAATGAATCTCTTAGAAGTATTTCCGCTTTGCATTATCCTTCGTCAATGACGGCGGTCAGTAATGATATGCGATATTCTGTTTATTCATCGCAGGATATTTTTGCCGCACTGGACGATGAGGAAGAAAATATCTTTCTCAATCTTTATAAAGAATACATACTTTCTTCTATTTTGGAGTTTTCTCCAAATTTATTGGGTATTTCCATTACGAACACTTCTCAGGTAATTCCAGGATTAACCCTCGCAAAACTAATAAAAAAACAGAAAAAAGAAGTTCACATTACTGTGGGCGGCAGTGTTTTCACAAAACTCATTGGAAATTTGAGGAAAACAGAAGGGTTTTTTTCAATAGCAGATAGTTTTATCGTTTTTGAGGGTGAGCATGCACTGTTGAGACTTGCGGAACAAGTAGATGGAGAGAAGGATTTTAAGAAGGTGCCAAACCTAATATACAGAGAGAATGGTACCGTAAAGATAAATGAACCGTTTTACACAGAAGATATGAATAAACTTCCCACGCCTGACTTTGATGGTCTTCCCTTGAGACTTTACCATTCACCAACGTCTGTCTTGCCAGTGCAGACATCGCGGGGGTGTTATTATAAGAAATGCACCTTTTGCAATCTGCATCTGGACCACCGGAACTTTCGTTTGCGTCAGACAGATTTGCTTATGGAAGACATTCAAACACTTTCTAAAAAGTATAATACTAAAAATTTCTTCTTTACGGATGAATCTGTTCCTATTAATAAATTGAGAGATATATCCCTCAATCTAACGGAAAGCCAATTGGATATAAAATGGATGGGTGGGGTACGCTTTGAGAATGCCCTTGACGGCGACCTGTTAGGCAAGATGTCAAAAGCTGGATGTCAAAAGCTAGTGTTTGGTTTGGAATCGTATAATCAACGCGTGCTGGATTTAATGAAAAAGGGTATAAAAACTGATATCATAAAAAAAACATTGGATAACTCCTTAAAAGCGGGCATTTCATTCCATTTGTACACAATCGTTGGGTTTCCAACAGAAACTGAAAAAGAGGCGCTTGAGACACTACACTTCGTACTACAAAAAGAATATTTGAACTCGTTAGGTTTTTCATGCTTACCCTCCTTGTTTGGAATGGAGAAAGACTCTCCGATTACTCATAATCCCGAGGAATATAGGTTGAAAAGCTTAATGGCGCCTAAAAGCGAGGATTTGGGGCTAGGTTATTTGTATGAGGTAGAGGTAGGGATGTCCCCGGAAGAAGCAGAGAGTATGTATAACTACGTAATAAGCAGATTAAGCGAGGAATTATGTCCTTTCCCTTATAATTATTCTTTGTCGGATGGTTTATTGTATATTACCAATATAAAGCAAAAAAATGTTCCCTTTCAAATCAATTAAAAACAGATTAATAATAATCTTTTTGTTATGTTCCTTTACGCCGCTGTTATTGTTGCGTTTTATAGCATTTCCTAAGGCGCAGAAGGACTTGGAAGAGGCTTTGATAAGAAATTTGGAGGGTGTAAAGCAGAAGCAAGCGGAAATTTTAAAAATGTGGTTCTATGAGCGCGGACATGATGCAAAGGTCGTCAGCAGGTACATTTCTGCAATAATGGGAAAGGATATTAATGTTAATAATTCCCAAAAATTATATGACTATATTGAGATAATTAAAACAGAGTATGGATATAAAGGTGTATACATAACTTCGCAGGACGGAGTTGTGCTTGTTACCACAGAAAAAGAACAGACTGGTTCTAATATAGTAAGTTATGATTATTGCAGAGAGGCTCTAAATGGAAATATTTTTATATCCAAAATTCAAAGGTATATTCGGGAGGAAAACGGTAATAATACTGACAACGCTAATAGTCCAACAATGTTTATATCAGCGCCATTAATTGATTCTAATGACTTAATAGTAGGTGCAGTTATTCTTAAAGTGGATACAACGCATCTCAGCGAAATCATGAGAAGCGTGAAGCTGGGAAAGACAGGGGAAACCTTTCTTATTAACAGAGAGGGGTACATGTTAACAGAATCGAGGTTTGCGGATGAGTTAAAAAAGATGGGTTTAATTCAGCAAAGAACAGCCTTGGAGTTAAAAGTGATAAATCCTCGTACGGGTAAGCTTACGGAAGGCGCTCAGAATTGCCTAAGCTGTAAAGACGGGTATGACACTGAAGGCTATATAAATTATGATGGTACTGAGGTTCTTGGTGCATGGTGTTGGATTCAGGACTATGATTGTGGGTTGCTTACGCAGATTAATATTCAGGAAGGATATGGAGCCGCATATAGCTTAAAAAGTTTTGTTCTTTCAATGTTGTTAGTGCTGGCTTTCCCATTAACGCTTGTAGCATTTTATTTTGGGAAAAAGATTTCTGCCCCAATTCTAGATATAACTGATGCCACAAGGAAAATTACAGGTGGCGACTTGGGCCAAAGAGTTAAAGATAGCGGCAGAAGCGACGAGATTAGCGGATTGTCTCACGCGTTCAACTTAATGGCGGAGTCTCTGGAAGAGAAGACAATTAAATTAAGAAATTATACAACCGACCTTGAAAACACCGTAAAAGAGAGAACAGTTAAATTACAGGAAACAACTAATTTTGTAAATAGCATCTTGGCAGGTTCTACTGAATATTCGATTATTGCAGAAGATTTAAATGGTAATATCCTTGAGTTCAATGAGGGGGCAAGTTTGATTTATGGATATAGACCTGAAGAAGTGGTTGGGATAGCAAATGTAAGAATCCTTCATTTAGAAGAAGATGTGAGGGTGGGAAAAGTAGATTATATATTAGAGGTGGCGCGCAAAACGGGCAGATACGAGGCTGAAGTTCTGAGAAAAAGGAAAAATGGCGAGGTCTTTCCGGCGCATGTTACTTTTACATTGCGACACGATAAAGACGGGCAGCCTATTGGTTTTGTAGTAATATCAAAAGATATTACAAAAGATAAATTAGTGGCATTGGAAAAAGAGATTATAAATAATATAAATAGGACGATTGCCTCAGGTCTGGATATTAAAGAAGTCTATACGAATATTTATACCGAGTTAAAACGCATAATTGACTTTATTTGGTTAGGCGTAACATGTCTTATTGATGATGGAATGCATATTACGGAGGATTTCAATATTATTGATGGGTCTTCATCTGCGAGTTGGTTGAAAAGAGATAAATATTCTTTTCATGTAATGGCGCAGGGTGTTTCTATCAAAAAGGGTGTGCCTGTTTTTGTAATGGATACACTTGAGGAAAAGTATCCGATTGATCGAGAACTATACGAAAGGGGGATTCTTTCTTATTTATGTTTTCCTTTGAAGTCGAAAGGAGCAACTATAGGAACTATCACATTGGGGAGTCGGAAAAGGGATGCTTTTACAGAAATACATTTCGGCTTGTTAAATCAAATTGCTTCACAATTAGCAATCGCTATCGAGAATACTAAACTTTTTGTATCTATAAGGGAATCTGAAGAAAAATATAGAGACCTGGTAGAAAATGCACCTGAGATGATTCACGAAATAGACCCGAGAGGACGATTTATTAGTGTAAACAAGACAGAGTTGAATAAATTAGGTTATTCACTAAAAGAGATGAAACAGATGACTCTGGAAGATATAGTGCCGCTAAAATATCGGCAGGATGTGAAGCGGCATATTCAATTGATTATCCACACTGGAAGTGGTGAATTGGAGACAGTGTTCCTGACAAAGTCGGGGAAAGAAATTAATGTGGAAATCAATGGAACAGGTCTTTACAACAGCAAAACGGGGGAATGTATCTATACGAGGGCATTTGTACGTGATATTACGGAAAGAAAAAGAATGGAAGAACAAGTCCGCCGTTCAGAAAAATTAGCATCTATGGGCGAGCTGGCTGCCGCAATTGCACATGAAATCAGAAATCCATTGGGTGCAATATGCAACTCAGTTGGAATTTTAGATAGCCATCTGAAATTGACTAGTCAGGATAAGGATTTATTAGAGATGATAGTAGGACAATCCGAGAGACTGGACAGAATCATAAGTGATTTCTTAACCTTTGCGCATCCACGAGAACCTTCCTTCACTTTACAGGATGTTCGGGAAGTAATTAAGAATACAGTTTTTCTGCTGGAACAGGATAATAGATTTACAGACAAGATAGAGATAAAAGAAATATATGAAAGTATATTGCCAAAGGTCTATATTGATACAGACCTAATTCACCAAGTATTATGGAATCTACTCATAAATTCTTTAGATGCTATGCCTAACGGCGGAAGCATCAAGATAACGGTAAGAAAAACAAACTTGTTTTTAAGAGACGCAATAGAAATTATGATGTCGGATACCGGAGTGGGTATACCGGCTAATGAGTTAGACAAGATATTTGAACCTTTTTATACTACAAAATCGGAAGGAACGGGCTTGGGACTCCCAATGGTACAGCGTATTATTGATGATCACGGGGGGGCTATTGACGTTAAAAGTAAAGAAGGGAAGGGAACAACCTTTTATATAAAACTGCCTATTGGAAATGAAAAATTGGCTAGTTAAGAACAATCTTTAAACAGGATAATTAATATGGAAGACGGTAAAATACTTGTTGTGGAAGATCAAGATGCAATGAGGGAATCTCTTGTGATTGCATTCAAAGATGAGGGGTATCAGGTAGAAGGTGTTGCAAGTGGCGAAGAGGCAATCCAAAGATTGGGCAATAATGTATATGACTTAGTTGTTACAGACCTGAAAATGAAAAAAGTAGACGGATTAGAGGTTCTGAAGGCGGTAAAGGCTGCAAATTCATCCACAGAAGTAGTATTGATTACTGCCTATGGCACCATTAGCACGGCAGTTCAGGCGATACGTGACGGTGCTTACGATTACGTGACTAAACCATTCCGACATCAGGAAATCCTAAAGGTTGCAAAAAAGGCGCTCGAAAAGAAGGTGCTAAAAGACAGGGTTAGGTACCTTGAAGGAGAAATTAGAGATAAATATAGATTTGAAGGCATTGTGGGTAATTCCAATGCTATGCTGGAGGTATTAAAAGTAACTTCACATGTATGTCGTACTGAAAGTACAGTGCTGATAACAGGTGAAAGTGGAACTGGGAAAGAGTTAATCGCAAGGGCTATTCATTACAATAGCCCTCGGAAAGATGCGCCATTTGTCGTGATTAATTGTGGTGCATTACCTGAAAATTTGCAGGAAAGCGAATTGTTTGGACATGTAAAGGGGTCTTTTACCGGAGCTGTAAAGGATAAGATGGGCTTGTTTCAGCAGGCACAAAAGGGAACTATTCTGCTAGATGAAATCGGCGAAACTTTGCCTTCTACGCAGGTAAAACTCTTGCGATTTTTGCAAGATGGGGAAATTCGTCCTGTCGGCGGAAACAAAGCGATGTATGTGGATACGAGGATTATTGCAGCCACAAATGAAAATTTAGAAAAAGCTGTTGAGTCTGGAAGATTTAGAAAGGATCTGTTTTATAGAATCAATGTAATACGTATTCATATTCCTCCATTGATGGAACGAAGGGAAGACATCCCTCTTTTAGTAGAATATTTCCTAGAGAAAATCTTAGAAAAACTTAATAAAGGGAAAAAAACGTTATCAAATGAAGCAATGAGCGCATTAAGTAATTATGACTGGCCGGGTAATATTAGGGAATTACAGAATATTATAGAAAGGGCTGTAGCACTGTCTAGGAACGAGGTGATAAATGCAGAGGAACTCCCCATCCCTGTGGATGAGTTTGTTACCCTTACAAAGAATCCACTCGAACATGAAAAGAAAAGGTCTCTTATTGTAACAACCCTTTCAGAACAGGAAAAAAATGCAATTATTGAAGCGCTGAATAAGTACGGTGGCAATCAAACAAAAGTTGCTAAAGTACTTGGAATATCTACAACAACTCTGTGGAGAAAGATTAAAAAATACAGAATTAAACCACAACACGAGATATCAGATAGTATTGAGAATTGATTTCATACTGAAACTATTGTTGCACAATGGAATGTATTTGTGAGCATATAAATTGAGTTTTACATAAATCTGAGAATATTTGCGCCCTTGATAAGAGGTTAATTTAGTACTACTTATGTAAAACATAAGTAGTATTTTATTTTTCATGTGGTGTTGGTATATTTTTCGTTACTATAGTAAACCAAAAGAAGATTAAATGTTTTGGCTCGTTTATAAACAGCAATTTATGGAATATATTACCATGAGAGTATAGATAGAGAGTAAATAAAGGTATTGGCAAATGTTTAAGAGGAGAAGGATTCCTGAGGTAAAAAAAGTTATAGATGTTAAGTTTGAGGTAAAAGAAGATGTTAAAAAGGATGGGAAAGGTTATTTAGCGCATTTATTCGGATTTTTTAAAGTAAATACAAATAGGGAGATGAGAAAAATGCCGTTAATTGAAGGAATAAATAAGATAAAGGAGAAAATAAAGAAATTGCCTAGAGCGCCGCATCCTCCAGTTCCCTCAAGGGAGGTATGGCTTTCTTTATGGGGTGCGTTTTTGGGTGTAGGGTTTACAGCGTTACTTGCTTTTCTCTGGAAGTGCCCTATGCTATTAGGTCCGTTTGGTGCAAGTGCCGTATTGATTTATGGTGCTTATAAGGCGCCTCTTGCACAGCCCAGAAATGTTCTGATGGGACATTTCCTCGCCGCATGTATCGGAGTAACTGTAAATGACTTTTTCGGAGCAACGTTCTGGTCTATTGCCCTTGGCGTTGCCCTTGCGCTTGTGCTTATGGTAGTAACGTATTCGATCCATCCACCTGCAGGTGCGACGGCATACGTGGCTGTCCAGACGGGGGGGTTGGGTGTTGGATACATGTACATCTTAAACCCGGTAATTCTGGGCGCCTTTATCCTCGTGTTAATCGGTGTGATTTTTAATAAAATGGGGAAAAGGGATTATCCAACACATTGGTGGTAAGATTTTTATAGAGGACAGTCTGTTATGAACTTGGACGTACAATTTTGTTATATTACGGAGAAAGATAATGTATATCTCGATTAAAAATCGGCTTATTTTTTTACTAATTATATTTACGTTGATACCTTTTGTTTTACTTAGGATTGTAGCCTATCCAAGAGTCCAATCTGATCTTCAGGAGGTCTTGATAAGAAACCTTGATGGTATTGGGCATAAGCAATCAGAACTAATTACTAATTGGATGCACGAAAGGTCGAAGAATGTCCGTGTAATTGCAAACAACCCTTTAATGATTAAATGTGCAAAAATCACAAAAGAGGATAAGGATTATGCGGATATAGTTCAATATTTAGAGGTAGTGAAAAATGAATATGGTTATAGGGGTGTTCTCGTTTGTAATGATAAAGGATTGGTGACAATTGCTACTTCTGAAGAAGGTGTAGGAAATGATGTTTCTGAGATGGAATACTTCAAACAGGCAGTGCAAGGAAATACGTTTGTATCAAGTATTTTCCCTTCTGAAATTCCACTTGTAAATGAATTTGGAGAGAAAGAGATCGGTGCTCCCACCATGTTTGTTTCAACACCATTAAAAGACAGGGATGGTGTTGTAATCGGAGTTGTTTCCCTGAGAATTGATGTAAATACACTAAACGAATTGATGTTGAGTCTTAAGCTTGGAAAGACGGGCGAAACATACCTTGTAAATAAAGACGGCTATATGATTACGGAGTCAAGATTTGTTACGCATCTAAAAGAAATGGGATTGGTAAAAAAGAGATGCGCCTTGGAATTAAAATTAATTAATAGAGAAAATGGTGAACTGACCAAAGGTATTCAACAATGTGTTGCGGGTAACAATGGCTTTGATGCAAAGGGCTATAAAGATTATAGCGGCATAACAGTATTGGGCGTATGGCGCTGGCTACCTGAGTTTAATTGGGGTGTTATTGCAGAAATAGACAGGGATGAAGGTTATGGCGCCGCTTATAATCTTAACTATATTATAAGTTCTGTATTGTTAGTAATCGCATTTCCAATTGTAATAGTAGCTTATTTTGTTGGCAGAAAGACTTCGATTCCGATTATCAAGCTGAAAGAGGTAACCGATAAGATGGCATCGGGGGATTTGACGCAAAGGGTGGATATAAAGAGAGAAGACGAAATAGGAGCGCTTGCGAATGCCTTTAATGCAATGGCAAAATCCCTGGATGAAAAAACAAAGGAAGTAATAAGTTCTGAAAAGCGGTATAGGGAACTATTTAATTCAATAAAAGAGGGAATCTATGTATCAGAGCCTGGTGTTGAAGGGGTATTTACATTTATTAATAAAGCGGGGGCTGAGATATTTGGGTATGGTTCACCAGAAGAGATGATCGGAACAAAGGTAAAGAACATATACGTAGACCCCGAAGATAGAAGAAGGCTTTGTGAAAAACTTGAAAAGGATGGGGTGTGGAGAGATTTTGTGTCGCTTTGCAAAAGGAAGAATGGCACGAGTTTTTATGCAGAGCGCACAAGCAATATACTTCGGGATGAAAAAGGGACCCATGTCTGTATCTATGGAGTAATAAGGGATATCTCTGAAAGGAAAAAGGCAGAGATGGAGGTTGTTGAATCCGAGAAGAAATACCGTCTGTTGTTCAATTCATTGAAAGAAGGGGTTTATCAATGTACACCTGAAGTAGAGGGTGCGTTTACATGGATTAATCAGGCAGGCGCTGAGATTCTTGGATATAAGTCGCCGGAAGAAGTAATTGGAATAAAGGTAAAGGAAATTTACGTGAATCCGGATGATCGTGCTAAGCTCGTTGAAAAGTTAACAAAAGAAGGCGTTTGGAAGAATTTTGTATCCTTTTGTAAGAGGAAAAATGGCGAACGTTTTTATACGGAACGCACATCCAGTTTGGTTACTGACGAGAAGGGTAAACCCGTACGCATAGAAGGTATATTTAGAGATATTACCGAAAGAAAGAAATTAGAGGAAGAATTACAGGAATCTGAAAGACATCATAGACAATTACTGAATTCACTGAAAGAAGGGATATATCAGTGCGAACCTACGGAAGATGGTGTGTTTACATGGATTAATCAGGCAGGAGCAGAGATACTTGGTTACGGTTCACCTGAAGAAGTTATAGGAACACGGGTAAAAGATGTATATGTAAATCCCGACGACCGAAAAGAGTTAGTTGATAAGCTGGGGAAAGAAGGAGTATGGCGTGATTTTACTTCTTATTGCAAGAGAAAAAATGGTGAGCGGTTTATTTCTGAAAGGACGTGCAACCTCGTGCGTGATGAGAGTGGCAAGCCAATAAGAATTGAAGGTGTATTCAGGGATATAACAGAAAGATAAAGCATGTATTTAAATGAATTAAAATACATTGAACTAGGAGTATAAAATTATGGGAAATGGAACTGTGAAGGGTTTATCGGTGAATGCAAAAACCCTTATTTTGGTGTTATTGTTTGTTAATGTTGGATTTGCTTCAAAGATGATAAATAAATATTATGCAATGAAAGAATCCGGCTATATCAGGGAAAAAACATTTAAAGAACAATTGGAGCAAAGGGTGATGAAGGCATTTGGTTCTATGGAAGAACTGAATAAGATGGTTGTTGATATTACCCGCCAAAAAGAAGAGGCTGAAAAGGTTGCTGCGTCTGCAAAAGAACAAGACGAGCAAGCAAGGCTTATAAACAAGAAACTAGAAGATTCAAAGACGAAATTGGAGGAGGAAAAAGCACGTTTGCAGAAAGAAATATGGGAATTAGAAGACTCGCTATCAACGGCAAAAAAGACAATGGGAAATAAGGATTCTGAAATAAATGAGATTATAAAAAAATTAGAGTTGGTTGAGAAGGAAAATGCCTCACTCAAGAAACAAATTGAAGAACAATCTAAAACCCCGGGCGACTGGAATCTTCCCCATCAGTAGATATGATATCAACGATAATAACGAAAGATTTTTATGCAAAGGGTTTTAATTATAGAAAAGCATGAGAATATTAGAGAGTTATTGGTGGTTGCCTTTAAACGAGAGGGTTGCGAAATTTGTGATGGGGTAAGTTGGGAGAACGCAATAAAATTCCTGAGGGGTAATGGATATGATCTTGTTATTGCCGCTTTAGAAGCGGCGCCTCCGGATGGCTTAAAGATGCTGAAAACAATTAAGCTTTCTAATCCGAATGCAGAGATTATAGTAATCCTTCAAGCGAATGAATACAATGTCGATAGTATAGTCAGTTGTGGTGTATATGATTACGTTTTTAAGCCGTTCTCACTGAAAGATGTTCTGAACAAAGGAAAGAAGGCGTTGGAGAAAAAGAAATTGGCTGATAGGGTGCGCAACCTGGAACAAATCATGAAGACAGACAAAATGGCTCTATAGCGAGGCGCTGGAAATAAGTTTCTTGTATAAGACTATGTTTTATATTTTGAAAGAAAGGGGGTGTGTTAAATAGTTCTGATTCGTTTTGAAAAAGGTTTTTGGGAGTTTAGATTTTTTAATGCATAAATTTTATAGTAGAAATGTATATGTGAAAAGTATTTGTTGTCTTGAAAATAATCTTCACAGCAACATTTTAGAGGAGAACAATTAATGTTATATACCGCGAATGTAGACGCAATTGCAGCGGTGTCTCTAAAGAAGGCCACGGCTATGAAACATAGCCTGACAGGCTTCTTGACACTCTCTGTATTGGCTGGTTTTTATATTGGATTTGGCGTTATCCTGGCGTTTATCTGTGCAGCACCTGTTGCAGCACTAAATCCTGGGATAG
>JAHFOX010000007.1:39352-44388 GCA_023261445.1 Planctomycetota bacterium | reverse complement strand
CCAGAAATCCGAGTTGTCTCCGTCGATATCGCAAAGGATAAGATGACATATGCAACTGGGGGCAAGTTCATAAACCTTGCAAAATACTACAAACAGACTTTCTAACATGCGGCTTACAACGCTGCCTAACCAGCGGCTCAAGCTGACGGGATGAGCGTCGGCTTCTACTGGCAACTGTGAATCGGAGTGAAAGATGTTCGTCAATCATACATATTGGCTCGGCGCGGTACCGGCAGTGCAGAACTGTTGCAGTCGTTGCCGCAGCTTAGCCGCCAGTTAGGAAGATCAGAGCAATCTCGGAGGTCGAAGATGGCGTACAACTGGATTCCCGTTCTCGGTAAATTCGTATAGGAGGAAGGGACTATTGTGTTCAAGGGTGGCGCGACCCCCGCGGAGGGCGGGCGTCTCCTATACAATGTCGGCAGCTACATCTGCGATCAGACTTTTGGTGGCGGCGTAGTTTCTGGTGAAGTCGAATTCGTGTCCTCCGTGGAAACCGAGGCATGCGAGTTTATTCTCTATTTCCATCCGCTAACCCAAGCGTTCACAACCGCTGGCCTCGGAGGCGCAGGACTATGTTCCATTCGCACATGGGCGGGGGGACAATGGATCACCCACGCTACTGCCGGCGATAGAACCCAGCTTACGCCCAACCGCCCATACAGCTTGTGCGTGTCGGTACGAGGCTCCCGTGTAACAGTAACGATTGATGGCGTTGACGCGCTTGTTGCCACCCTGCAGTTTTCACTCCCTCGTGGGCAAACAGGTATCTGGTGCATGGGCAGGAATGACATCAGAATCCGGAATTACCAGGTGTCGCGCGAGCGCGCAAAGGCTTTTGTGGTCATGCAGTTCACACTTCCGTATAACGAACTCTACAGCGATGTCATCATCCCTGTCTGCGACGATCTCGGCCTTATTGCTGTGCGAGCCGATGAAACCTACGGACCGGGTCTCATCATTGCTGACATTGCACGAGAGATTATCGAAGCCAAGGTCATCATTGCCGACATCACGCCAGCAAACCCGAACGTTTATTACGAAGTTGGATATGCGCATGCTCTCAACAAACCTACGATTTTAATCGCAGAAAAACCAACACAGTTGCCGTTTGACGTGTCGCCATTTCGTGTGTTGTTCTACGAGAACACCATCGGGGGGAAGTCCAAGGTCGAAGCAGGCCTCCGTAAGCATCTTGAGGCGATTCAAACGCAATGGTCGACCACCTAACATTTGGGTGAGATAAGGTAGTTGTGGTAGCGTCTTGATTTGTGATTTGTTATTGATTTTCTCGTGGCATTTTTGGTAATTGAAGTCTACGGCAAGACATTGGTGTATAGAATATGAAGTTGCTTTATATCATATAATGTCATGTGGCAATAAACCGAGAAACATTGTTACTGACGATCAGGATTGACTCCTTTTCCCCATTTTCACGAGGACAAGTTTTAGCACGTTTTTTATCTTTCCGTACAAATCCCCCGTATTCCCCCGTTGCTAAAGGGGGATTGAGGTGGATTCTAAAATTATTTTAGTTGCTGCTGCGCTATGTCTGTTCAGTGGCGGAAATATTGGTTTTGGTTATATTATACTTGACGAGTTTGTTTTGAAGTGTTGTGCGAGGTATTCGTAATAGCTCTGACATGCGTACCTGATTACCGTTCGTCTTTTGGTATGCCCAAAAAAGGAGTTTTCTTTCTGCATCACTAAGGGTTTCCTGTAAATCAATGGAATCAATCGCAGATAGTTCAATTGGAAATATACCAGAAGTGAATTCCCCTTCAGTAAGATTCTTTGGAAGATTTTTTGGTACAATCATTTCAGAAGTACAAAACGCAATTGCATGCTCAATGACGTTTTCCAGTTCCCGGATGTTTCCAGGCCAGTTATAAGACAAAAGTAAATTAAGCGCTTCCTGAGATATAGCATTAACACCGACACGTTGATGCGTAGCATATTTTTTAATAAAATACGTTACTAAAAGCGGCACATCCTCTTTTCGCTCCCTCAAAGGTGGAAGCTGAATAGTAACCACATTGAGCCGATAATAAAGGTCTTCGCGAAAACATCTTTCCTGTACCAGTTTTTTAAGGTCCTTTTTAGTTGCACAAATGACACGAACATCAATAGGTATTGTTTCCTCGCCACCGACACGCTCGAACTCCCGTTCTTGAAGGACTCTGAGCAGTTTGACCTGCATTTCTAACGGAATATCATCAACATCATCCAGAAATATCGTACCTCCGTCAGCAAGTTCGAAACGTCCGCGCCTTGTTTTTATCGCACCTGTAAACGAACCTTTCTCGTGTCCGAAGAGTTCACTCTCAAGAATTTCTTTATTTAATGCGGCACAACTGACTTTTATAAAAGGCATGTCCCGGCGATTGCTGTTGTAGTGAATAGCACCGGCAGTGAGTTCCTTTCCAGTGCCGCTTTCTCCCTGAATAAGTATGGTAGTGTCACGGTTTGACACTGTGCTGATAATCTCAAACACGCGCTTCATCCCCTCGCCCTTCCCTATCATATTATCGTAACCGTACTGGCTAAGGACGCGCTGTTTCAGCATAATGTTTTCTGCAATCGTGTCCTTGTGTTTGAGCGCCTTCTTGAGTTTAATAATCAACTCTTCCAGTGAGAAAGGTTTTGTCACGTAGTCATACGCACCTTCTTTCATTGCGGTAACCGCATTCTCAATAGAACCGTAGGCAGTCATGATTATGACCACTGTGTCTGGAGATGACTTTTTAATCTCTCTCAGGAAATCAATTCCATCCATTTTTGGCAGGCGTAAATCGGTTATTACTGCATCATAATTCGTTGATTGCAATTCTTTAAGACCGTCAGTGGCATTCGAAAATGAAGCGACTGAATATCCCTCTTTTGTCAATTTATCCTCGAGGGACACACGCATAAGTTTTTCATCGTCAACAACGAGTATTTTGTTTTTCATTTTAAAACACCTTTTTACTGTTTGTAGGGGTGAACGGCAGTTCGCCCCTACGTTATTCTCCGCGTTCCTTTGATTCGGTGGAGTTTTTACTATCCTTTGCGGCGGGGAAGACATATCTTAAATGTGGTACCCGCTCCTACCATGCTTTCCACAGAAATTTCTCCATGATGATCCTCGATAATTCTTTTCGAAATGGCTAAGCCCATTCCAAGCCCTTTTTCACCCTCTTTGTTTTTTGTTGTAAAAAAAGGCTCAAATATCTTATTTATAGTTTCATTGCTAATGCCGCATCCTGTGTCTGTAATATAAACTGTAATACATGATTCGTGCTTCTTGCAAGTATCCGTCTTTATTGTCAACGTCCCACCGTTTGGCATACTCTCAAGGGCATTAATCATAACATTGATAAATACCTGAGAAATGTGGTCGGCATCTATATAAATAGGGGGGAGCGATTCGTTGAGGTTTTTATGAATAAACACATGGCTGGGGTCAACCCTATGCTCTATAAATTCAATGGAATTGTTTATAATTGTGTTAATATTGTTTTCGGATACGTGAAGTGCATACGGCCTGGAAAAGGTTAAAAGGCGTTTTACTATCATCTCAACTCTTTTGAGTCCTTCCAGCATGAGAACGGCGTATTTCTTAGTTTGTGCGGCATTTTCAGATTCGCTTTCAAGCATGCTGGCAAAATTGCGTAAACCGCCCAGCGGGTTATTTATTTCATGTGCTACTTCAGCCGCAAGTTCTCCTACGGCTGCAAGCCGTTCTGCACGCAACAACTGAGATGTCCGTTCGTCTATCTTTTGTTCCAGATTTGAGTAAGATTCTTTCAGTTTTGCCGCCATTTGATTAAATTCCTCTGCAAGAAGTCCAACCTCATTTTGCGAGACGACAGAAATACGCTGGTCGAGATTTCCCAAACCAATAGCTTTCGCTCCCTCAACCAATTGTAAAATTGGTTTTGTAATTCGGTTGGTGAACGAAATGCCAATAACAATGACAAAGGCAAGGCAAATGAAGATAAGCACAATGACATGGTTCTTGAGTTTTTCAATCGGAGCGAATGCTTCTGTTAAATCTTGTTTTGCCACAAGCCCCCACTTGAGAACGGGAATATACCGATATGCAGAAAGCACGCGAATGTTTCTATAATCCATAGATTTATTAATGCCCTCTTTGCCGCTAGCACTTAAAACAGAGGGGGTATCTAGAGTAGAATGAATATCACTGGCAAATTTTAAAGCAGCCCTTTCTTTGTGCCGAAGGTCATTTAGATAAATGATGCTGTTTCCTTCTTTCCTCACCAGTAATGTTTCCCCTGTATTTCCCATCCCGGGCCAGTTGCGTATCAAAGGTTCAATGCTGTTCTTGACATTGACGTCCAGTAATATGACACCGATGATCACATCGCTGCTTTCTAATGTAAATGGATCTGTCAGGCAAACAGGGCAAAAATACGTCATACAGTTTTGGTCTGTAAGTTCGGAAGTGTAAACATCTCTTACATCAACCTCTTTTTCCTGAAGAATGTCTATGTAATTATTAAACGATTTTACCGTTTTGCCTATAATTTCGGGATATGTGGATACGACTATCTCTCCATTTGCGCCGTCAATAATGGAAATAACATTATAGTGTTTGTAAAATTGTTTAAGGGCATGAAGGTTTTCTAAAACCCTTTTGTAATTTATGCCTGCAGTCCCGGAGTTTTTCAACTGTTCAACATTATCAAACCCTCGTCTTTGCTGTAACAAACTTGTTGCAGCGGCGGCGAGCACTTTATTGCGGGCGATTACTGATGTGTCTGTCAAACGCTCTTCCAGCCAATTGTTTAACTCTATTTTTTTTAAATCAGCAATGGATGTTAGCTGTTCGATTACTCGCTGCTCAATGGCATTTTTACTGCTATAATATTCTACAATACAAACGGAGAGCAGTGGAACTGTAGTCAATAAACAAATGTAGAAAATGAGTTGTACTTTAATACTTTTGAAGATATTTTTAAAGTAATTCATAAACTGTCATTGCCTGTTTATTGCAGACAAGCCAAGTTATACACGGACAAATAAGTTCGTCCATG
>JAHFOX010000007.1:11345-39252 GCA_023261445.1 Planctomycetota bacterium | reverse complement strand
ATGTAGAAAATGAGTTGTACTTTAATACTTTTGAAGATATTTTTAAAGTAATTCATAAACTGTCATTGCCTGTTTATTGCAGACAAGCCAAGTTATACACGGACAAATAAGTTCGTCCATGTCACCCATTGGAATTTTATTTGCGTACTATAAAACAAACGAAGTGGTATTACAACTTTATAACATCAATTGCTAAACACGGATTGTTAACTGATTCACGGTAATATATGTATGATAAAGTAATAAAGAATTGCGCAAAACCGATGCTTTATTCAGATTAGGAAAAATATACATCAGGCATGGCTTAGCTGTATTTTTGTTCTTGCCCTGTAATGGAATTTCAAGGGAATTTCTGAAAAGGGGAGTTTTCTACGGAGTTGATTTGAGAGATAACGTTCATAATCGCTATCAAAGAGTTTTGGATCGTTAACAAAAAGTACAAAAGTAGGCGGTGCTACGCTAACCTGAGTAGCATAGTAAATCCTGGGCGACTTAGATTTCTGGCGCGTTGGACGATGAAGGGTTAACGCTTCTTCCAGAACCTGATTCAATTCGGAAGTTGTGATACGTGTATTTGCCTGTTCGTAAAGTTCCATGGCAAGATGTACCATTTCCTTGACATGGGCATTGTTTTTGGCGCTAATGACAGAGATGGGTGCAAAAGAAAGACCGGGCAGACATTTGTAGATATAGTCATTATACTTTTGTGTTTCGATTCCGTGGATCAGGTCCCATTTATTAATTACAATGATACATGGTTTGTTTTCGGAAACGACGTAATCCCCCAGTTTCTTGTCTACCTCTGATACTTTGAGTGTAGCATCAATAAGAAATAGCACCACATCCGCCCTGCGAATAGAACGTTCAGCACGTGCCATACTATAAAATTCTATGGAATCATGAACCTGTTTCTTCTTTCTCACACCTGCTGTATCAATGGCTAAAAACTGTTTGCCATCTATTTCGAATCGTACGTCAATAGAATCCCGTGTTGTACCGGGCACCTCGCTTACAATTACACGCTGTTCATTTGCTAGTGTATTAATTAATGTAGATTTTCCCGCATTTCGTTTACCTACAATGGCGAGTTTCATTATTGGTTCAGCAGAGGCTGTTTCTTGACACGGCGCTGGCAATAGAGAGATTATTTTATCTAACAATTCAGACCTTCCAAATCCTTCATGCGCAGATATTGGTAAAGGCTCGCCAAATCCTAGTTTACTAAATTCTGCCTTTTGATATTCTAATTTTGGTGTGTCCACCTTATTAGCGACAGGGATTATCTGTTTTTTTAAGCGTCGCAGTTTTTCCGCCACCATAACATCTAAAGGGGTCACGCCTTCTCGGACATCTACCACAAATAGGATAACATCCGCTCCATTAAGTGCGATTTCTATTTGGATCTCTATGTCTTCTGTAAGGCCATCTGCATCTTTTACGCCCATACCTCCCGTATCCACCAACTCAAATAAGTAATTCTTATATTGAATTTCTGTTGAGACACGATCCCTGGTGACGCCGCTGCTGGGTTCAACTATTGAGATTCGGCGTTTTGCAAGGCAATTGAGCAGGGAGGATTTTCCTACATTAGGTCTGCCAACAATGGTAATAATTGGTATAGTCATTCTACTTGTTAGGCAAAAGCCCTAAAGTCATGTAAAAATTTAACACTACAGATTATCTGACTGGGGATAATTATTGCCATATAAGAAATTATGGTTGCTTTTAAATAGTTGTTCTGCACATGACACAGAGAAAAATAAATCTCAGATAAAGTTTTTAGATTTATTGCGAAAGTTTCTTGGTTCCTTCTCCCGTTATTTCTGTTTTCTTTTCTTCCTGTGCGATTTCCTCTGTATATACGTCGGTTATATCCGTGCTGTCTATTTCTTTCCTTAATAGAAAATATATAATCGTTTTTGCAGAAAGCCAGTAGGTTGTTACAAATGTCCAAACTGCCAGTTTGATCAAGACAACATAGATGATTAACATTCCTGCAAGAAATTTCAATGACCAGCGATCAAGACAAACCAATGCAGTTTTTGGTTCAGCGGAATGTGCGGTACAAAATCCAAGGCAGGCAATGTTGCATTTTTGTAATATGAATGACTGAACTGCGCTGAACTTTTGCCCCATACCTAAGCCCACTGTGCAAAAGCCTAACTTAATCATTATCCATGCGGCAAGTGCGACAACAGCTAAACAAATAACACCGTACGACGTATTTATAATGCAGTATAATAAAAACTGTTTAGGGCGTGAAATAACATAACTATAAGCGCGGCTCATTGCATCAAAGGCATCCGACCCTTCCGTGCTGATAGTTGGAAACATTAAACACAGCCCCAAAGCACCCACCACACCAATAAAAACGATTAAAAAACCAGAAATCAAAGCAAAAGGAAAACCTAATGCTACCACAATCTCACCGAATACAGGGATTCGCCCTATTAAGCCGCCTACAACATTACACAAGGCAAAGAAGATAACGCCAATTACCGGCACGAGCGGTGACCAAAAATAAGACCAGAACTTTTTTCTGGCAAATTTAAGGGCATCTGCCAGCTGAACACTTTCGCCTCTGGCATAATCAAGCGAGGCGATTCTTGTAATTGCGCCACCCACCAGCGACCAGATTGCCAGCAGTCCGAAAACGAGTACTGCAGAAACAAATAATTCCCCAAAATCCAGAGGCATAATGGCCAGCAATAAATTCTTTGAAACAGCCGGTATGCCTTCTTTTGCCGAATATAAAATAAGTTTTATAAAGGCGTAGGAATCAACACTAACCAGTTTTAATGCCGAGAAAAATGAAACAGCTGCTATGCACCAAACCACACTTGCCAGAAGTCCGGCATATCCAAGAAACATTTTTCTTGGGTCAAACGCCATCTTGAAGGCACGGAAGATATCACGCCAATCATGTTTTATGGTTTTCGTTTCAGCCATTTTCTCCTCCTTTTTTTTCTATTCGACTTAATGCCTCAGGACTTATCGGCTCTTCAATCCGATACTTTTCGTCCAACCATGCTCCAAGATCAATAAGTTTGCACCTCTCACTGCAAAACGGAAAGGTTGGTAAATCTTTTATACTCTGATAGAAAAAAATCTTTTTACAATTAGGACAGTTAATTTTAGGCATTTTTTATCTTTGCTTCTTGTGTGTGGTTTTTTAATGTTTCTACAGATGCTAACAGATTTTTTAAGATACTTAAAATACCACAATCTCTCGTTTTCTTCAAGACAGGCTTAAAGGGACAGTTGTTCTCTAAGAATTCTCAGAAGAAACTATTTCTCTTTAACAGTCTTTGTTTCTGTCTTTGAAGGTTCCGTTTCCTTTTTAGCCTTTGATTTATATTCCTCGCTTCTATAATCCGTCTGGTAAAAACCAGAACCTTTAAAAATAACAGCCCCACCAGATCCTATTATCCTTCCTGCTTTCAACTTTCCGCATGCAGGACACTTCTTTACAGGGTTTTCTGTAATGTGTTGATATAACTCAAAAGTATGGTTGCATTCATTACATTTGTAATCGTACGTTGGCATTTTCCCTCCTTACACACCGGTTTGGTTAAATTTCAATTAAGTCATACACCAAACGCATATTTAATTTTATTTGTGCAATAATACCTTTTCCGCTTAGCAAAATTTATCCAAAAACGCCTTTCATTTTCTCAAAAAATTTCTTTTGCCTGGGCGTAACATTTTTTTTCTCAATGTCTGCAAACTCTCTTAATAGTTCTTCTTGTCTTAGTGTCATTTTAGTAGGAACTTCAATAGTTACCTGTACCAGCAGATTACCCCTGCCGTACCCGTGCATATTTGGAAATCCCTCTCCTCGAATCGGAACAACCTCATTGTTCTGTGTTCCTTTGGGTATCTTTACCTGAATAACATTACCCCTGAGTGTTGGTACATCAACGGTGTGACCCAGGGCTGCCTGAGCAAAAGTTATTGGTACCTCGCAAAGGACATCATTTTCATGGCGTTTAAAGATAGGGTGAGGCGTAACGTGAATATCGCAATACAAATCTCCTGGCGGTGCACCATTTTCGCCCGGCTCTCCTTGCCCCGACAATCTAAGTCGTGTACCATCCTCAACACCAGCCGGAATCTGAATAGATATAACAGATTTTTTTGGATAACGCCCGGAACCACCACATTTAGTACATGGAGATTCTATAACCTTGCCATTGCCATGACATTTTGGACAGGTAGTGCGTAGTGTAAAAAATCCCTGCGATTGCTGTACCTCTCCTTTGCCACGGCAATAGGGGCAATTTGTCGGAGAGGTGCCTTCGCGCGCGCCAGTTCCATGGCATGTGTCACAAATTTCCCTTCGGGTTAACTCTAGCTTCTTTTCAACGCCCGTAGCTATTTCTTTAAAATCAACCTCAATATCGCATTTTAGGCTTGTTCCTCGCCGGGCAGTTCTTCCACGACTCCTGCCACCGCCAAAAAAGTCTTCAAAGATGCTTCCCCCGCCAAAAATGTCCCCAAAGGCATCAAAGATATCTTCAATGGTACTGTATCCGCGAGTTTCTGTTCCCCTCAGACCATCTATTCCATATTGGTCGTATATTTTTCTTTTTTCAGGATCACCCAACACACCATAAGCTTCTGCTGCTTTCTTAAATATTTGTTCGGCTTCTTTATTTCCAGGGTTTCTATCCGGATGATACTTCATTGCCATCTTACGATAAGCCTTCTTTATATCTTCTCCACTGGCATTTTTGTTTACACCTAACACATGGTAAAAATCTTCCGTCATGTACGTAGTTTATATATTAAGTAATTGTTTTACAAAGGGATAATATTAAATTTAGACGTAACAATATCCGAATTATAGTATATGAAACTTCATAAAATCAAGATTGTTTTAAATAACTACTTAGAAAGGAGTCAAAAGATTTATGATTTTTATACTCTTCAATGTGTTTGGATTATAGCGGGGAAGTAAATATCGTTATGGGGTAAGCCAGAGAGAGGTGTTTCCTAACCTTTACCCTTAAGCCAAAACGGTCTCATTACCCATAACCTCTTTTTCGATTTTTTTGAGCTAGAGAAACTGGTGCATAAAAGCAAAAAGGCTACTCATCGCAGCCTTTTTGCCTATTTATAAATTTTTTATAATTATCCATTTAATGGATACTACCTTCAACCTCTTTTTCTTCTTCATCTTCCTTCAGTTCAGTAATCATGGTTTCCGTGGTCAACAAGAGGCCTGCAACACTGGCTGCATTTTGTAATGCAACTCTGGATACCTTTGCCGGATCTACAATTCCCTTCTCGAACATATCCACATATTTTCCGGTATTAGCATCATATCCAACGTTAGTTGATTGTTCTTTAACCTCTTCAACAATGACTGAGCCATCAGCGCCGGCATTGGAAGCAATCTGACGTAAAGGAAATTCCAGCACCTTTGCAATTATGTCCACTCCAATCTTTTCATCGCCTTTGCATTTTTTGCGCGCTTCATCGAGTGCTGGTATTGTACGAATGAAGGCAACGCCGCCTCCGGGCACAATTCCTTCTTCCACTGCGGCGCGGGTTGCATGCAGAGCATCTTCCACTCTGGCCTTCTTCTCGTTCATCTCGGCCTCCGTTGCAGCACCAACATTAACAACAGCCACTCCTCCTGTCAATTTTGCAAGCCTTTCACTGAGCTTTTCTTTGTCATAATTAGAAGTTGTTTGTTCAATCTGATTTCTGATTTGAGCGATTCTGGCTTGTATGTCAGTTTTCTTTCCGGCTCCCTGGATAATTGTCGTGTTATCCTTATCAATGGTAATACGTTTTGCACGGCCGAGGTCTTCGATTCCGATATTCTCCAATTTTAATCCTAAATCCTCTGTAATGGCACGCCCTTTAGTCAATACGGCAATATCCTCTAACATTGCTTTTCTACGGTCTCCAAAACCAGGAGCCTTTACTGCTGCACAACTTAAAACGCCGCGGAGTTTGTTTACTACCAGGGTTGCAAGCGCCTCGCCTTCGACATCCTCTGAAATGATTAGCAAAGGTTTTCCACTACCGGCAATTTTCTCCAGCAATGGCAGGAGTTCCTTCATGCTGGATATTTTTTTCTCATGAATTAGTATATTGGCATCCTCCATGACAACTTCCATATTTTGCGCATCAGTGATAAAGTACGGGGAGAGATATCCCTTATCAAATTGCATGCCCTCTACAACCGTTAGTGTGGTTTCAATACCTTTTGCTTCTTCCACGGTAATAACGCCGTCTTTACCAACCTTTTCCATGGCATCCGCTAACAGGTTTCCGATTGAAGCATCATTGTTGGCAGAGATCGTTCCTACTTGAGCGATTTCAGCGCGTCCCTTTACGGGTTTACTTAATTTTTTAAGTTCTGCAACCACAATTTCCACGGCTTTGTCAATGCCTCTTTTGAGTGACATTGGGTTTGTGCCAGCCGCTACATTTTTCATTCCTTCATTAAAAATAGCTTCTGCAAAAATAGTCGCAGTGGTAGTACCGTCCCCGGCAACATCACTTGTCTTCGAGGCAACCTCACAAACCATTTTTGCCCCCATATTTTCAAAGGGATTTTTTAGCTCAATTTCTTTAGCTACTGTTACACCATCTTTCGTAACCGAAGGCGAGCCAAATCCCTTTTCCAGTATCACATTTCTTCCTGTAGGGCCCATGGTTACTCTAACAGCATCCGCTAGTTGCTTAATCCCTTTTTGGAGCAACTTTCTGGCATCTTCATCGTAAATTAGCTGTTTTGCCGCCATTTTATAACCTCCAAAAAAATTCAGTTTTCAAAAAAACTTTAAAGCCTGACCCAAATCACTCAATCTTCGCCAAGATATCGCTTTCCCTCATAATCAGATATTCTTTACCGTCAACGGTGACTTCAGTTCCGGCATATTTTCCATAAAGGACTTTATCTCCCTTTTTTACCAAAAGTTCAGCCCTTTTCCCGCTTTCCAATATCTTTCCCTCACCGACAGCTAATACCTTCCCTTTCATTGGTTTTTCCTTCGCAGTGTCGGGTAACACAATTCCACCCTGCGTTCTTTCTTCCGCTTCCATTGGCTCAATAACTACTCTATCGTCTAATGGTCTGATGTTTGCCATGTTTTTATTTACCTCCTCATGAAATTAAATAATTAAATTTTTTGTATTAGAAATTAATAAGTTACCGAACCTACATTCCCATGCCGCCCATGCCACCCATACCTCCCATACCGCCACCCATGCCTGCTGGCATTGTCTCTTCTTTCTTTGGAATATCAGTAATTATGCATTCTGTTGTTAACAAGATTCCGGCAATACTTACAGCATTTTGTAATGCACACCTCGCTACTTTTGTTGGATCTATAACGCCTGCATCAATCAGATTGCAGTACGTTTCCTTCTCAGCATCATAGCCAAATGCCTTATCTTTGGACCCCAAAATTTTACGAACCACCACAGAACCCTCGAGTCCTGCATTTTTGAATATTTGTTTTGCAGGTGCGGATAAAGCGTTCTTGACAATATTAACGCCCATAGCTTCATCGCCTTTTAGTTTGAGGTCGTCAAGGTACTCAGCAACTCTTAGTAATGCAACACCACCACCCGGCAAAACACCCTCTTCTACCGCTGCTCTTGTGGCGTGCAGAGCGTCTTCTACTCTGGCTTTCTTTTCTTTTAATTCGCTCTCGGTAGCTGCACCAACAAAGATCTGCGCAACACCTCCGGCAAGTTTTGCCAGCCGTTCCTGTAACTTTTCCCTGTCATAATCTGATGTTGTAATTTCAATCTCATTACGTATTTGTTTGATACGTCCGCTAATAGCATCGGAACTGCCTGCGCCCTGAATGATAGTTGTGTTATCTGCATCAATCGTGACCTTCTTTGCTCGTCCTAATTCACGAATATCTATACTTTCTAACTGAATTCCAAGGTCTTTAAAAATTGCCTTGCCGTCTATAAGAACGGCAATATCGTCAAGCATTGCTTTTCTGCGGTCGCCGTATCCCGGAGCCTTTACCGCTGCACAACTGATCGTGCCTCTGAGTTTGTTTACAACCAGCGTTGCTAATGCCTCGCCTTCTACATCTTCTGCAATGATTAAAAGAGGCTTACCGGTTTTTGCTATTTTTTCCAATAGCGGAACCAACCCTTTGATGGCAGATATCTTATCTTCAAAAACCAATATGTAAGGGTCTTTGAGTTCCACTTCCATTGAGTCCGGATTTGTAACGAAATGCGGGGATAGATAACCACGGTCAAATTGCATGCCCTCTACCACATCAACACTGGTTTCCAGACCTTTTCCTTCTTCAACTGTAATAACACCGTCCTTTCCCACTTTTTCCATCGCATCAGCAATCATTTTTCCAATTTCTAAGTCGTTGTTTGCTGCAACAGAACCAATACTTGCGATTTCTGTCTGGTTCTTTATTTTTTTACTCATTTCTTTTAATTTTTCTATTACTTTGTCCAATGCCTTGCGCATTCCCCTGTTGAGAGCCATTGGATCTGCCCCAGATGTTACACATTTCAATCCTTCTAAAAATATAGCTTCGGTGAGAACCGTTGCTGTAGTAGTGCCATCGCCTGCGACATCGCTGGTTTTTGATGCAGCTTCCCGAACCAGTTTGGCACCAGTATTTTCATAAGGATCTTTTAATTCAATTTCTTCCGCCACCGATACACCATCCTTAGTTACTGTAGGACTGCCGTATCCTTTGTCCAAAACGGCATTTCTACCTCTAGGGCCTAAGGTTACCTTCACTGCTTTGGCAAGCTTTATGACGCCTCGCGCAATAGATGCCCTTGCGTCTTCGCCGAAGTTTAATTGCTTCGCCATTGAGTACCTCCTTTCAAATTTTTTATCTTAATAATCAGAATTCGTATTTAGAAGTCTTTATAACATGTGAAGAAGAGCAAACATAGTGCCACAAGATATTATTCAATATTAAAATGATTTAACTAATTATAAACAAGTATGTTATATTTACTATATCATTTGGAATACATTTGATTTTCTTATGTTAAATATGCCATTATGACAGTATAAAAATTCTCTCTTAAACAACCACTGTCAGTCTGGCAGAAAAATCGTAGAATTTTAGTTTTATCTTTTAATATTGACATTTAAAATATTTATGACATATATTTAAACACTTAAAAATTGTTTTTATATATCATTCTCAACAAGAAAAGTCTATTTATGTCAAAGGCAATTACAGATAGTAGATTACATAACGTTTCGGAAAAAAAGGAGTGGGTATCCTTCCTCAATGCAAAAAAATGCAATCTTGAATTGGAATTCATTGATGAAACAGCACGCAAAACCGGCAATCGCCATCAAGAAACAGACACATTAACTGACATACCAGAGCGCTTGGTTCCTGATGAAATCACTAGAGGATTAAAAACAAAGATTATTGGGAGTGAGGTGTTTACATACGAGAAAGTGACTTCCACGATGGACATCGCAAAAAGGCTTGCATGTACAAATTTTAAAAATGGGACCGTGATTTTTGCCGAAGAGCAAACCGAAGGTAGGGGTCGGTCGGATCACTCATGGTCCTGCCCAAAATACAAGGGATTACTTTTTACGCTCCTATTAAAACATAATATAAAGCCTGACCATATATGTTTATTAACAGGTACTATGGCTATTTCTATTACAGAAACAATTCGCGAAACCTTACAACTTCCTGCTGAGATTAAATGGCCCAACGATATTCTTATAGATGGGAAAAAGGTAGGCGGTGTACTGGTTGAGTTAGCAAAGGGATTAAAGAAACAAGCGATATTTCTGATTGGTATAGGCATAAATGTAAATATTCCGGAAGAAGACTTGCCGGAACAAATCCGGCTACCAGCAACCTCTTTGTCTATTGAGAAAAAAGAGACAATAAACCGTACTATGCTTGCAAAAGCATTACTTCAGGACATTGACAAGTGGTATTTGATTTTAAGAGACGAACACTTTAGGTATATCACAGAGCGCTGGAGGGAATTTTGCATAACAATGGGGGAAAGATTGACCATTACCGACTGTGGCAAAGAGTACATAGGTAAGGTTATTGATATCTCAAATAACGGTGGCTTGATGCTGAAATTAGAAAATGGCGAGATAAAGATATTTCGTGGTGAACACGCAGCGATCAAATACTAGCGAAATGCTGCCTAATTAATAAACGCATAGGAATTTTAAAGGAGTTCCTATTATAAACATTAAGTATGTGGACGACATAAAAAGATTGTAATGTCATTCCTGGCTTGTTTCTGTATCTGGTTTAATGTCCACGTTTGGCTTAAAGATCTCTTTTAAATGAATCCGATTTGGGCGTAGTTAGGGGTATTATGAGTACCTGTCCAACGGGAAGATCTTTAATGTCTTTTATTTCACTCTTATTTGCATCGTAAATAATTGTCCACTTCTTACCATCACGAAACACATTAGATGCAATATTGTAAAGACTGTCCCCCCATTTTACGCGATAGACGGCCTTTTTGTATTTATTTTTTTCTATCTGTTGCGATTCCTCTATATTTTTAAGAATGGGCATGTCGGGAATGAGCAATTCCTCTCCTGCTTGCAGAGTTTCATCTGATACACCGTTATTGGCGTAGCTGATTTCTTCGGCCTTTGATACATCGTCATAAAATTTTTCAGAAATGCTGTGCAATGTGTCTCCATCCTGTACCCCATAATAAACCACCATCGAGGAGTCGCCGGATTTTATAGAAATTACATTGGCATTGATAGATGAACTAAAACTTCTGCTTGGGATACTGATAATAAATTTTTTTACAAGTCGGTCAGCCGTGTCTGCAATTACCTTTTCCCTTATGTTCATCGAACTCTCCACCACCGCCTCTGGAATACTAAATGGTGACACAGGTATGGCGTCACTATGAGTCTTCTCTGTGTGCTCGGCTTGCCAGATGACCTTAGAAGTCCTTACATCTACCATTTTCATTTCTGCCCCAAGTACCACCTGAGAATATACGCCAAAGAATTTTTTAGAACATTTTGTAACAATACCAAAAATGACGGCATCCGCCTTCACAATTTTACCTACCTTGTAAACGTCTTCATTATCAAGGCTGTATACGTCTATTGACGCCAGATTCAGACGCTCATCAATTTCTTCAGGTTTGAGCAAACTGTAACCTTTTGTGCTGAAGTTGGCGAAAAAACACTTACGCACTATATCTTCTACCCCTTTTTTCTCTGTGTTATTTTTAAATGGCAAAACTGCTACAGTGGTGATTTCATCTTTTTGAAGTGGATTAAGGGTTTTGACATGTGGAGTAGAACGTTCCTCCATATAATTGCAGGAGGAAATAACAAAGAGTACAATAAAAATGGAAGCTAAAAAAGGATTTTTCACTTAATTAGTTATAGTGGAAACCCAAAAATATATTTCCTGGATTAAAGTTAAATTATACCTTCGGCAACTTTAACGACTGCCCACGAAATACCACGAAAGGTCGCAAAACTTTTTTTAATCAAGCCCAGAAATTATACTCTTTCGTGATTTTTCGCGTATTTAGTGGGTTTAAGTAGCGTTGAAATTCCTATACTTCAAATTAGTTTCACGGCTCAGCTTGGTATTGAGTTTTGTTCGGAATGGCAATAAACTTTAACCTTATATATTATTATGGATTTGCGGAGTATTTACCGAATCCTTCGTTTGTAGCCGTAGCTATCAGTCTTTTCTTTTTATAGATTAACATGATGTTGCGTACATAAATGAAAAGTCCTGAACACTGTCCCATAATAAATACAGGGTCGCGTCTGTAAATTGCATACGTCAGTAATATTGCACTGCCAGCCATGCTTAAATACCAGAATATTTCCGGAATAATACTCTCGCCGCGTTTTTCCGAAGCAATCCACTGCACAAAAAATCTGGAACCAAATAAAAACTGTCCAACAAAACCCAGAATAACCCAGAAATTAATATGTGCTACAAAATTAGCCATTGTTTACCTCATAATTAAGTTTGCGTTTTTTCATCCAGCGCACAACCAATAGGTCCATAAATGCCCTGAATGCCCTGTTAAATACACCATATTTCGATTTCCCAAATTTCCTTGGATAGTGGTTTACAATAACTTCGGTAACTGTAAAACCCTCCATCTTAAACAAGGTAGGTAAAAATCGGTGCATGCCGTTAAACAACTTAATCCGACCAAAACATTCTCTCCGGTACGCCTTTAGTGAACATCCTGTATCCTTAATATCCTCATTTGAAAGCTTATTTCTTATAGAATTTGCCACCTTTGAAGAAATGCGTTTGATCCATGGATCGTTTCTCTTCTGCCTCCATCCGCATACCATATCGAAGCTATTCAGCTTTTCAAGCAATTTCGGAATATCTGCAGGATCGTTTTGCAAATCAGCATCCATTGTAACTACATATTTTCCTGAAGCATGTTTAAAGCCGGCGTCCATTGCCGCAGTTTGACCTGCATTTCTTTTAAAGTGTATAGTACGAAAATTTGTATGTTGAGCACACCATTCGTTCAACTTCTCAGTACTGCCATCGGTACTGCCATCGTTTACATAGAGTACGTCATAGTTTTGTCCTTGCATGGCATTAATGATAGAATTACCCAAAGGTTCAATGTTATCAACTTCGTTATACACCGGAATGACAATGGAAATATCAGGGTTCATTAATTATCCTTCATCAACACTTTGCACAAAAAATTATTAAATGTTACATGTGGCGACATAGTGTTTCAACTTTGTCTAATGTTACAATGGAAAACGCAGATTTAAATTTCTGATTAATTATATATCAAAATTTATTGAATTACCAAAAGAAATTAATTCGTAAATTCAATACCTTTAGTATGCGCCTTGTTATTATAACCTATAACAGCACGAACTGTTTCATTTCTGTCAGGCACGTTTTTATTAAAATACAGGGAATAGAGGCGAGCGACTCCTTCCCGCGCTGGCAGACTTAACAAAATTATGCATCGTGATGTTAGACAAAGCGCTTTTTTTATGGTATAAAGCTTTTGCTTTAAAAGTTCAGTAATAAAGCATAACAGGAATCAGTATAGTATTTATACAAAAACAATTTTTATGAAACTAGAAACCATTAACGAAAAATTCATGAGACTTGCCACTAATAAGGCAAAAGAAGGCATAAAACGCGGCCAAACACCTTTTGGCGCTTGTATAGCAAAAGACGGAGAGGTTATAAGTTGCGTCCATAATATAGTCTGGGAAGGCGTGGACATAACCGCACATGCCGAAATCAGCGCAATAAGAGAAGCTTGCAAAAAATTAAACACTGTTGATTTGTCTGGCTGCGTGATTTATTCAACCTGTGAGCCTTGCCCCATGTGCTTTAGCGCTTGCCATTGGGCAAGAATTTCTAAGATTGTTTATGGCGCGCAAATCGAAGATGCAAAAAAATTAGGATTCAACGAACTTACTATTTCAAATAAAGAATTGAAAAAAGCAGGTAACTGCCCGATAGAAATAGTTGGGGATATTCTTCGGGAAGAAAATTTAGAACTTTTCAAATTATGGTCTGTTGAAGGGAATAGAAGAATTTATTAATATCATAATGTGGTATCTTATACCCGGCTTGAGTCATCTTTCGTATATTTTCAGTCAATTGTATTTATTCTCCATAATTAGATTTGACAAATTTTTTCCTAGCCATTACGATAATGCTCCGTTTTTTGTTTGAATGTTTTGTTGAGGTTTAGGGGTTATCTGCAAACTGCATGGACAGAATACAGTTAAAAACGCATTATAAGTCAGAGTTTATTGATATAACACAGGAAGTAAACGGAATTGTCCAAAAGCAAAGGATAAAAGAAGGGATGTGTTATGTATATGTACCTCACACAACAGCCGCCGTTACAATAAATGAAAATGCCGATCCTTCCGTTCGAAAAGATATATTAAATGAATTTAACAAAATGGTGCCGTGGGATGGCAATTATACCCATGGAGAAGGGAATGCCGCCGCTCACATTAAAGCCACATTAGTGGGGTCGTCGGTTTCTGTCCCAATTTCAAGCGGGAAATTGGCACTTGGTACATGGCAGGGGATTTATTTCTGCGAATTTGACGGACCAAGACACAGAGAGGTATTTGTACAAACTATTAAAAGTGAATAGCACACAGACAAAACAAAGGATTACCCCTGATGACTGCCGCTGGAATCTGAAGGACGCTATAAAGGTCTTTCTGGCGTATGTCATCCTCATGTTTGTTGGCATGCCAGTAATTGCACGTCTTATTCATACGATTGTTGGTTCCAGCATCTTGGGCGCTAGTGTTCAACGCAGCGTTGTTTTATTTGTTACCCTTTTTATTAATCTGACAATTTGTTTGTATGTATTCTATATCGTCCGCTTAGAATATCGCCAATCAATTACAACGCTTGGACTGTCTATTGTAAATTTATCAGACAACATAAAACAAGGCATTAAACGCTATCTTATAACACTTCCCTTCATCATACTTGCGGGTTTTATTATTAACCTGATTTCCAGCTATTACGGGATAGCGCCAGAGATGCAGGATGTAATCAGATGGTTATTAGAAGAAAAGTCAATCTTCGTCATAGTTAGTTTGGTGTTCTTTGGGATTATTATCGCACCCGTTATGGAGGAAATTATATTCAGAGGATTTATTCAATCGGCTTTGAAAAATTCGTTTGGAAGGCAATATGCTATTATAATAAGCGCATCTCTTTTTGCCGCCGTGCATATGGATATATTTGCCTTTTTGCAGATTTTTATTCTTGGAATACTTTTGGGTAATTTATATGAGAGGACCCGGACGCTTACCGCTTCAATCGTCGTGCATATTTTACATAATTCATTGACTATGGTTTTCTTGCTTTATTTTAAATTTTTCTTAAAGGGGAAAATCCCTGTATTCTAGCCAGAACTAACCGAATTTAATAAAAGAAGACGGGAAGTTGAGAAGATATGAAGTGCTGATTTTCTTAACCTCTCATCCTCTGCTATTTTAGGCTGGTATAGGAGAGAAACTCCGGAGGCGCCAATGTTTAAAGACGTGGATGAACAATTAGAAATTATACTGCGTGGGACTGTGGATATTGTCACAAAAGAAGAATTAACAAATAAAATTAAAAAGTCAATTAAAGAGAATAAACCGCTTCGTATAAAATTAGGACTCGACCCAACCGCTCCTGATATTCACATTGGAAACGCCATCCCGATTCACAAATTGAGCGCCTTTCAGTCGCTCGGACACACAGCTATTCTTATTATCGGAGATTATACGGCAACCGTAGGCGATCCTTCCGGGGCAAACAAAATGCGCCCTATGCTTACCTATGAAAAAGTCATGGAGAATGCAAAAACCTATCTTTCGCAGGCAAGTAAAATTCTCGATATGAAGAAAACTGAGGTGGTGTATAACAGCAAATGGTTTGAAAAGATGACCTTCAGTGACGTGATTCAGCTTGCCTCAAAGATGACTGTGGCACGGATGATGGAACGTGACGATTTTACAAAACGTTATAGTGCAGGCATTCCTATCAGTGTCCATGAATTCATCTATCCGCTTATGCAGGGTTATGATTCTGTTATGGTGAAAAGTGATGTGGAACTGGGCGGCACGGATCAATTGTTCAATTTACTTGTTGGAAGAGACCTTCAGAGAGATGCAGGCATGGAGCCGCAGATTGCATTGACTACAGCCCTTTTGGAAGGCATTGACGGAAATAAAAAGATGAGCAAGAGTCTTGGAAATTATATCGGAGTAACAGAAACGCCTAAGGAGATGTTTGGCAAGGCAATGTCCATTCCTGATAATCTTATGCGCAAGTATTTTGAACTTGTAACAGACTTGAGCATCAATGAAATTAACCAATTACTTGATGTTCACATTCACCCGCGCACAGCAAAGGTGGCGTTGGCAAAGGCGGTTGTGAGGCGTTATCACAGCGCTGGGGATGCAGATGCCGCGGCCGAAGAATTTGATAGAATTTTCAAAGAAGGGGCGCTTCCCGATGAAATTCCAGAGGTGCAAATCCCAACCAGCGAACTGGCGGACAATAAGATATGGATTGTGAAACTTATAACCCTGTGTGGTTTTGCTGCCACTAATGGTGAGGCGCGAAGATTAGTGGCACAAGGTGGGGTAAGCATAAACAACGATACCATAAGCGACCCGAACCTAAATACAGAGATAAAGCCGGACATGGTTCTCAAGGTGGGAAAACGCAGATTTGCCAGGATAGTTTTAAAATAACCATTCAACGCTGAGAGCGCAGAGGAACCAATCCCCTCTTGTAAGTGGATTAAGTGGTGGTCAATAATCAGACAAACAAGACATAACGTAGATAAATTTGTAAAATTGATACAATCAAAGATGTTTTTTACACCGCGTTTTGCGTGTGAAACTGAAACCAAGCATTTTCCCGCCATACTTCGGCAATGCCCGGCCATGCCTCTGAATTGTCACATGCGGATAAACGGAAAAATTAAGCGCGGTAGTTTGTCCTCCTCCACTGGACGACTGTAAAGAAGTAGTTTGTTGGATTTCGCTTCACTCAACACAACCTATAATACTGTCTCAATAATATTATCCTCTACAAATTTTCTGCGGATTCAACATTACCCGTCTTTCGCCAATCACAAATCAAGGTGCGACCCTTCCCATTCTTCTGATTTGTTCGTTGATATTGACTGGAGCACAGACCGGGTATTTAAGCAAACAATGGAAAAGATACGGGAAAATAATTTATCCTGTGGTATTTTGAAGACATTAGTAGATATTGACACACCAGAAGATTTATTTCACTATTCACCTCAATCGAACAAGCCGGAAGTGAAAAATGAAAATTAGAACATTTTAAAAAGATGGATGACACTAAACATTATCTCAAAACTCTATGAATACCAAAATTCGGGATACTGTAAAAATGTTTTTCTTAAGGTTACTACATCAGCATAATGTAACGTTTAGCCGCCTGGCGAACCCGTCAGCCAGACCTTGCCTCTAATCCCTGCCTTTACTCTGCCACGGTATAGGGTAGAAAGCAAGCGTGGCAGGTCGGCTACAACGCCTGGTTATGCGGCTATTCTTTCATTTCCTTTTCATATTTCTCAGATAGTCTCTCTATCTCAATCCAATGAACGGTAAGGCTGATTAAAGTCTTTAGATCACTAATATCGTGGTCAACCCACTTCCTGAGGTAATGCGACTCATCATTTCCAAGCCACAGCGCTCTCTTGGCGACGACTTGAATCCTTGGATCTCCGATGTACTGACTTACAACTTGACCTGAGAATGCCTTCTCGATTTCTGATGCTACTGGCGGTGCTTTGTGTTTCGCATAGTCTTTAATGAGGAATTCAAACGCTTTGCGAAATCCAGGTCCAGCAATCTGGTCCAAGCCTGCATGCAGGGCAGATTCGGCCTGTTCATAAATGAGCAGGAAATCCTTGGATATTGTCTTGATCGTGTCTGAAAACTCTAACAATTCGGGCCGTTGAGGTTGGAGGCCGAGCAACTGTTTCTGACCAGGAACACCGTAATAACCGATAAAGTAGCGCTTGCAACTCTGAAAAGGACATTGAAACAGTACTTCAACTCCTTGGTTGCTTTGCCGAATGTGGCCGTTTACTACCGCGATATCACCATAATGATGGCACAAGGGACATTTTTCTGGATATTCGACCATGAATGATTGCTTGTCTACCGTAATAATCTTATCCATTATGATCACCTTCTTTGTTCTGTCGCATAACATTCATTTTTATCTTTATTCTACAATCGTCTGTATATTATTACATGAAATGTATGATGTCAACCAGAAATGAACAGTTCAATTACGTCTGTAATAAAATTATAAAATAGCTATCTCGATGCCCTCTATATTCCTGAAATGTTTTTTATCAAAGGTGTATATTGTTTTAATACCTCGTTCCTTTGCAAATTCTATAATCCATACATCTATAAAATCCAGGTTACTATTCTTATAAAGTCTTAAAGCAGAAATTACCGTTGATTTATCTGTAACATCAAGTCCCGATGTGTTTACTATAGCCTCAACAAGTTCAAGTATTGCATCTGCTTCCAGTTGGTAAAAACTCTCTAAAACCCACACAAGTTCAGCAATTACCACAGATGGAACAATAATCCTTACTTCACCCTTGCCAGCTTTGTCTAAAAGGTTATCAACGGCGCCTGCTTTTTTCTGATCATCATTGATTAGATATCGGACAAGTAAGTTGGTATCAATAACAACCTTTTTACTACCTTCCACCCTGAATAACCCTCTTTCCTACATACTTTTTGATTTTTTTTCTTATCTCATCAAAGTTTTCTCCCTTATTTGTGCTTTTCAATAAACCTTTAAAGTCACGAAGGGTTCTGCCAGGTTTGATTACAATTTTATCGTTTTCCTTTTCAAAGACTATAACATTTCCTTCCTGTACATTTAAAAGTTTTCTTACTGCCTTTGGTAAAGTAATTTGACCTTTCGAGGTAATTTTTGATGTCAGTATCATAATTATTATTCTCCTTACTAAGATATTTATTCTTACAAAAATTATAAAGCTTACAATTTTATTAGTCAAGGAATTTCATAGAGTTCAATTGCAGTCTTACAACGTTACGAATGTTGAAATACCGGTACTTGAATGGTTTTACGTGAGCGATGCAGTTTAATTGCGATAATTTATAAGATTTTAGTACGAAAGATGATTTACTTATAACAAACCCATCTTCTCATCAAATCCGCACAGGACGTTCATGTTCTGTACTGCCTGTCCAGAAGCGCCTTTGATGAGGTTGTCTATAGCGGAAAGGATAATGATGCGGTTTTCGGTGACCTTTGTGGCAATATCGCAAAAGTTGGTATAAACCACGTCTTTTGTCTTTGGAACTTCGCCGCCTTCTTTAAGGCGAACAAAGGGTTCTTTACTGTAAAATTCCTCGTAAAGTTTGTGTACATCTTCATCTCGTAAGGGTGAACGGCTTTTCGCCCCTACGTTTTTGGGTTTGGCATAAATGGTACACAGGATACCACGATTCATGGGGATTAAATGCGGGACAAATTGGATAGATACCTTCTGGTTTGTTTTGATGGAAAGTATGTGTTCAATCTCAGGACTGTGGCGATGTCCACCAACGGCATACGCCTCGATGTTCTCATTACATTCACAATAGTGCGTGTCCTCCTTTGGCTCGCGTCCACGCCCGGACACCCCCGACTTGGCGTCAACAATAATATCTTCAGGGTAAATAAGCCCTTTTGAAAGCAATGGGGCTAAGGCTAATATCGTTGCTGTGGTATAACAACCGGGGTTACCCACAAGACTGGTCTTTTTGATTTGCTCTCTGAAAAGTTCCGGAAGACCATACATAGCAGTTTCTATACCTTTGCTGTCAGTATGCTGCGCCTTGTACCATTTCTCGTAAAGCGATTTATCGCGAAAACGGTAATCGGCGCTAAAGTCTATGACCTTTATTCCTTTCTTTGTAAATAGAGGAACATACTGCATTGATATAGTTGGTGGCAGAGTAACAAAGGCAAGGTCAATGTTTTTTGGCGCTTCCTTTTGCTCAATCGTTTCACATGGTAAATCAAGCAAGTTTTTTAAGGATGGAAATATGTCTGATATCTTTGGACGATCGCTTCTCCGCACTCCAAGATATGTAATCTTTACCTTTGGATGATGGAGGAGGATTTTTATGAGTTCGAGGCTGGTATAAGCCGTAGCACCAATGATTCCAATTTTTATCATAGAATTTGTTTTCATCTAAAAAAATACATTTGGACGCAGATTTACGCAGATTTACACTGATTTTTCAAATAGTTCGCCTCGGATGTTACATCACCTTTCAAGTGAATCTTTATAAGTGTAAGCATCCGTTTTATTTGCGTAATCTGTGTCTATCTGTGGTTTCGGAAATTTATTTGAAGTTTTATTTTGCTAAGTCTTACTAAAAATCCTTTTCTTTTTCTTCTCAGGTTCTTTCTTTCCAAATACAACGGGTAACATTTCATCAACTCTTTCCACGAAAATAAAGTTTAAATCTTTTTTGGCATTTTCTGGTACTTCTACAAGGTCCTTTTCATTGCGTTTTGGTAAAATGATCGTTGTAATACCTGCCCGTTTTGCCGCAAGCACCTTCTCCTTGATGCCACCGACAGGTAATACACGTCCACGTAAAGTAATTTCGCCTGTCATGGCTACATGGGAATGAACTGGTATCTCCTTCAGCAAAGAGATAAGCGCCATAGCCATTGTTACACCGGCAGAAGGCCCATCCTTTGGAATAGCGCCAGCAGGGATGTGGATGTGAAAATCGTACTTATTAAAATCCTTGAAGGCAATTCCTAGTTTCGTTACTTTTGCCCGAATATAGCTCATTGCAGCCTGTGCCGATTCCTTCATCACGTCGCCTAATTGTCCTGTTAACATTAGTTTTCCTGTGCCAGGCATTGAAGTGGCTTCAATAAATAGAATATCCCCGCCGGCTTGCGTCCATGCAAGTCCAGTGGCTACGCCTGCTTCTGTCGTTCGTTCTGCCGCTTCTGAAAAGAATTTTATGGGGCCCAAAAAATTGTGTAATTGATCGGCTGAAACTTGTACAGATTTCTTTTCACCAGAGGCAATGGCCTTGGCTACCTTCCGGCAAATGTGGGCAATTTCACGCTCAAGATTACGAATACCCGCCTCACGCGTATAATCGGCAATAATGGACTTAATAGCATTATCATCAATTATAATCTGTTCGTTTGTGAGTCCGTGTTCTTTAAGCTGCTTAGGTATCGTAAATTGTTTTACTATTGATATCTTTTCCTCGGCTGTATACCCGGGGAGTTCCAACATCTCCATTCTATCCTTGAGCGCAGGCGGGACAGGGTCTAGTATGTTTGCTGTAGTAATGAACATTACCTTTGAGAGGTCGAATGGCACATCCAGGTAATGGTCTGAGAATGCGTGGTTTTGTTCGGGATCCAAGACTTCTAACAATGCCGCTGAAGGGTCACCCCGAAAATCTGCGCCCAGTTTGTCAATTTCATCAAGCATAAAAACGGGGTTATTTGATCCTGCTTTTCGTAGTCCCTGTATGATGCGTCCCGGTAACGCTCCGATATATGTGCGGCGGTGTCCTCTAATTTCAGCCTCATCGCGCACTCCACCGAGAGACATGCGGACGAATTTTCTGCCAATGGCGCGGGCAATTGACATTCCCACCGATGTCTTTCCAGTGCCGGGCGGACCTACAAAACATAAAATAGGCCCTTTCATATCCTGTTTTAGCTTGCGGACGGCAAGGTACTCCAGAATCCTCTCTTTGACCTTTTCAAGGTCGTAATGGTCTTGGTCCAATATCTTACGCGCCCCTTGGATATCCAGATTGTCGTTCGTTGTAACAGCCCACGGAAGGGCGACAAGCAGGTCTAAATAAGTTCTGGAGACCGTGTATTCAGCAGAGGCGGTGGGCATTTTGGCAAGTCGGTTTAATTCCCGCTCCGCCTCTTTTTTTGCTTCGGCAGACATTTTTGCCTCTTCGATCTTCTTGGTTAGCTCTTTAACCTCTACTGTTCGTTCATCTCCTTCGCCAAGCTCTTCCTGGATTGCCTTGAGCTGTTGTCGCAGGTAATATTCTTTCTGTCCCTTTTCCATCTCGCTTTTTACCTGCGACTGTATCTTTGTTGCCATTTCCAATACTTCCATTTCGCTGGTAATTAAAGCAGTTACCTTTTGCAGGCGTTGTTTAACATTGATTATTTCAAGCACCTGTTGTTTCTCGGCTATACTGACGTTTAGGTGAGATGCAATCATATCAGCAAGACGGCTGGGACTGTCAATATTAACAATAGCTATTTTCAGTTCTTCCGGCAATGACGGCGCCAGGGAAACCATTCGGATAAACTGGTCTGCGGCATTCCTGGCAAGCGCCTCTGTTTCCATATCATTATCAATAACATCTTCAAGGACAGTTACCTTTGCCTTAAAGTAAGGGTCTGACTGTGTGTATTCATCAATCTTGACCCTTCTTACGCCTTGTACCAGCATTTTTGCAGAGTTGTCGGGCATACGAAGCATCTGGAGCACCACAGCCGCAGTAGCATATTCATACAAATCAGGCTGTTTTATAACTTTAAGGTCTTTGTCTCTTTGCGCCACAAGCGCTAAAAAGCGATTGCCAGCCAGAACATGGTTAAGGAGCTTGAGGTCTCTTTCAGTAAAGATGCTTAATGCCGCCACCATGCTTGGAAAAACGACCGTATCCTTAACTGGAAGTACAGAAATTTCCTTTGGTATCTTTAATTTGTCTGTTTTACTTTCGGCTTCTACGGCGGATTCAATGTCTGTTGAACCAGCAGGCCCGGAAGCGCTTTTGCCTTCACTATCTGTCATATCATTTATACCATTTAGAAACGTGACTTTTAGAACCCGGATATTGTAGTTTAATAAATTTATTGCTTAAAATTTATTTTTACCGAAAATGTTCCCGACGGCTGCTGTTTCGCCTTTGGTAAAATAACTTGCAGGAAGCCGTCTTTGTAATCAGCATGGATTTTATCTGTATCAATGGGTGTGGGAATAAAGATGCTCCTCTCAAAATATCCGTAACGGATTTCGACCTGATAAAAGCATGTTTTTTCATGATCTGAGGTGTCCGTTCTAAACCCGCTGATAGTAAGAATATCATCGGAAAAGGCAACGTTAATGTCTTCTGATTTAGTTCCGGGTATTGACATTTTTACCACTACTTCATTTGGAGTTTCATAGACGTCAATAGGCGGCTGCCATGGATTTGATGAGTTTGAGGGGATATTTTTATCAAAGACAAGAAAATCTTTGAATATACTTTCCAATTTGTGTTGTTTTGCGTCGGTTTTATAATGGAAAATATTGTAATTTATCGCCATTTTAGATGTGTTGCCTCCACAGCCTTCTTTACTATTAAAGTGTGTTTAATATATAACAATTTTTATTTTCAAGTGCAAGGTTTATATCTAATATATCGTATATTATGACTTAAACAAAAAAACCCCGCATTTGAGCGGGGTTTTCTGTTCGAACAAAATATGAATTTGAATATTCAGAATTATTAGTACATATCTCCGTATCCGCCGTAACCGCCGCCAGGGGGCATTGGAGGCATCTTTTTCTTCTCTGGTATCTTGCCCACAATGGCGTCTGTTGTAAGCAGTAAGGTAGCTATGCTGGCTGCATTTTGCAATGCCGTCCTGACCACCTTCGTTGGGTCAATGATACCTTCGCTGACCATATCACAATAACGGTCAACGCTGGCATCATAACCTTCGTTTCCTTTTGCTGTCTCTACTTTCTGGACAACTATGGCTGCATTTGCGCCTGCATTTGTGGCAATCTGTTTTAATGGCGCCCTTAAAGACCTCCTGATGATGTCTACACCTACAGTTTCATCTCCTGTGAGTTTAAGCGAATCAAGAGTGGGAATAGCCCTTAAAAGCGCTACGCCTCCACCCGGAAGGATACCCTCTTCAACCGCCGCACGGGTAGCGTGAAGTGCGTCTTCCACGCGCGCCTTTTTCTCCTTCATCTCGCTTTCGGTAGCGGCGCCTACATTAATCTGTGCCACCCCGCCGGCCATTTTAGCCAGCCTTTCCTGAAGCTTTTCGCGGTCATAGTCTGAAGTAGTTATAGAAATCTCTTTTTTTATCTGTTCAATACGCCCTTTAATTTTTTTACTATCGCCTGCGCCTTCAATAATGATTGTATTCTCCTTGTCAATTTCTATTTTCTTTGCACGCCCCAGGTCTTTTAACTGCATAGCTTCCATGTTGATGCCTAAATCTTCAAACACTGCTTGTCCACCAGTAAGGATGGCTATGTCCTCGAGCATAGCCTTGCGTTTGTCTCCAAAGCCGGGTGCTTTTACAGAGGCGCATTTCAGAGCGCCTCTAAGCTTGTTCACAACCAGAAGGGTTAAGGCTTCCCCCTCTATCTCTTCAGCAATAATCAGGAGTGGTTTTCCTGTTTGTGCCACCTTTTCTAATATCGAGACAATCGGTTTGGCTGTCGTAATTTTCTTTTCGTGTATTAAGATATATGCGTCTTCCAGCACGCATTGCATTGTATTTGGATTAGTGATGAAATAAGGTGATAGATAACCCTTGTCGAACTGCAGACCTTCAATCCAATTTGCCTCGGTTTGCAAACTTTTGCCCTCTTCTACAGTAATGACGCCGTCTTTCCCAACCTTTTCCATAGCATCGGCTATGATTTTCCCGATTTCGGTATCATAATTTGAGGCAACCGTAGCAACCTGCTCGATTTCTTTTCTGCCTTTGACGGGAATGGACATTTCTTTCAGTTTTTTTACTACCGTTTCGACTGCCTTATCAACGCCGCGTTTGAGCGCCATTGCATTTGCACCAGCAGTTACGTTTTTCAATCCCTCGACAAATATAGCCTCTGCGAGTACTGTGGCTGTGGTGGTACCGTCGCCAGCAACATCACTTGTTTTTGATGCAACCGATTTTACCATCTGTGCACCAATATTTTGCATATGGTCTTCAAGTTCGATTTCTTTAGCAACGGTAACGCCATCCTTTGTTATGGTTGGCGAACCGAAACTCTTTTGGATAACAACATTACGCCCACGTGGTCCTAGCGTAATTTTTACTGCATCCGCAAGTTGTTTTACTCCGAGCTTAATGGTTTCCAGGGCGTCGTGGTCGAATATGATCTTTTTTGCCGACATTTTCAGGTTTCCTCCAAATTTTTCCTATGATAATAAATATTGAATGCTGTATAAAATTAGCAAACGGAGTGCCGATATATTATACTATAATAGTGCACCGAACAGTATATTTTTTGATTCGCCTAAGCCACTATATTTGCATTGGTTAAGTATTAAAATAGTAATAATATTAATATATTTTAAAATTTTATGATGTAATTTTAAGATGCCATTATGACTGTATTCTATTTAAGTACACGCTTGGCTGTGTGTCAATATGACAGTCATGGTCACTTACTCAAGAGGGTTAGCAAGATAAAAAATAATATGGTTTGTAGGTTTTGTATTATGTTAAGTTGTTTGGAAAGTCTGTAGATTAAACTTCCTTATCTTCTTCAAGTTTTTTCTTTAGCTCGTCAAGTTTATTAAGCGCCTCAATGGGTGATATTCTGGTTGTGTCAAGTTTCTTGATTTCTTCAATTACCATATCCTGTTTTGATCCGAAGAGTTTTAATTGTGCGGGTTGGTTTTTGTCCTGAACTGATTTTAGTGGTGCAAATTTTGGTTTGCCATTTATGTCGAGAGTCGCAGCCTCAAGATTGTTCAAAATGATGCGTGCCCTTTGGATTATTTCCTTTGGTATTCCAGCAAGGCGCGCAACATGGATGCCGTAACTTTTATCCGTTCCACCATCCACAATCTTTCGTAAAAATATAATTTCGTCTCCCCACTCCTTGACGGCAATGTTGTAGTTCTTGATTCCTGAAAAGAGGATAGCAAGTTCGGTGAGTTCGTGATAGTGAGTGGCAAATAGGGTGCGAGCTTGAATGTGTTGGTAGATATATTCTGTAATCGCCCATGCAATGCTAACGCCGTCAAAGGTGCTTGTGCCGCGTCCCACCTCGTCCAGTATAATCAAACTTCGTTCTGTGGCATTATTAATAATATTTGCTGTTTCATTCATTTCTACCATAAAGGTGCTTTGTCCACGTGAAAGTTCGTCCGAAGCGCCCACTCGTGTAAAGATTCTGTCCACAGTTCCAATTACAGCTTCTTTTGCAGGAATAAAACTCCCCATCTGCGCCATGAGAACGAGAAGCGCTATCTGACGTATATACGTGCTTTTGCCTGCCATATTTGGGCCGGTAATCACCATCATTTTATCATTAATCCCATCGATATTAATATCATTGGGAACAAAACTTTCACTAACAAATCTAAGGTCTAGTACGGGATGGCGTCCGTCAATTATTTTTAATTCAACACCATCGGTAATCTCTGGCATGATATATCGGTTTTCTATAGCAAGATTTGCAAGGGTAGACAATGCATCAATCAGTGCAATAGCTTCTGATGTCCTTTGTAGCCGTGATGTAAAGGCGCTGACCTGTTCACGTATCTTGATAAATATGTCGAGTTCCAAGTCCTTTGAGCGTTCTTCAGCAGTTAGCACCTTTGTTTCGTAATCCTTGAGTTCTGGTGTTATAAAGCGTTCTGCATTTTTAAGAGTCTGTTTTCGAATGTATGCTTGCGGAATATTATCCTTGTGGACATTGGTAATTTCAATGTAATACCCAAACACCTTGTTATAGCCTACCTTGAGTGAATTAATTCCTGTCCGTGCAATCTCTTCAGCCTGGAAATTGGCTATCCAGCTTTTACCATTTTTACTAATGTATTTCAATTCGTCCAGCGCCGCATCATATCCTTCCCTGATAAGTCCGCCGTCTTTAATTGTGAGAGGCGGGTCGGGTACAATAGCAGTACCAACCAAAGTTCTTACTTCTTCAAGGACGTCTAATTGTTGCTCTGTTGACACCAAAATGTCTGAAATACAAAATGATAATTTTTCTTTGAGTGCAGGTAATTTTGAGAGGGATTGCTTTAAAGTAACAAGGTCGCGGGCATTGGCACGGCCGCAGCTTACCTTAGTAGAAATCCGTTCGATATCGTATATATCATTGAGAATATTTCGTAATTCCCGTCTCAACTCAGATTTTTCAAATAGCTCCTTTACTCCAAGCTGGCGATATCTAATCTCTCCAGAAACACTCAAAGGGCTGATAACCCATTCTTTGAGTAATCGGGCGCCCATCGGCGTTTTTGTCTGGTCTATTACGCCAAGCAGTGAGCCTTCCCTGTCGCGTGTTCTTATGGTTTGCGTGAGTTCTAAACTCTGCTGAGTAGCTTTATCTATGAGTATCCTGTTATCTGTCCGGTGTTTTTGAATTTTACCAATGTGCTTAAGCGATGTTTTTTGTGTTTCTCTTAAATACTGAATTATTGCGCCAGCAGCCCCGAGAGAAGGTCCTAAGTCTTCACAACCAAACCCATCGAGTGATGTTGTTCCGAAATGCTCTGTAAGGACTCGATATGCGATATCCTTTGCAAACTCCCAATCAGGTCTGGAAGTGACTATACCATCACATTCTGCCCGAATTTTCTCCATAAAAGAGGTGTTATTTCTAACGGTTTCTTCAGACAACAATAATTCTGATGGATTTAGTCTTGCAAATTCGTCAAAGAGTCTTTCTTTTGGAATATCCTCGACCTCAAACTTTCCTGTGGACAAATCAATCCACGACAAACCCAGCAGGGAACTTGTTTCTAATATTGCCATCAAATAATTGTTGCTTTTGCCTTCAAGCAGGGCGTCTTCTGTAACTGTACCTGGCGTTATAATCCTGGTAACACCACGATCAACAATTCCCTGTGCTTCATCGGGATCTTGTAATTGATCACAAATAGCAACCTTGTATCCTGCTTTAATTAATCTTCGTATATAAGATTCTGCGGAATGATGAGGCACGCCCGCCATAGGCACAGCCCCTTCGCCCTTAGAACGGGAGGTGAGTGTAATTCCCAGTGTTTTGGAAGCGAGTTTGGCGTCTTCAAAAAACAATTCATAAAAATCGCCCATGCGAAAAAAAAGCAGTGCATCCTTATGCTGTTTTTTGATCGCATTGTACTGGCGCATCATGGGTGTTTCTGTAATCATATTTTATGGCTAAAAAACGGTATTTTATTTAATAAATAAGCCGATACTGTGTTACATTCCCGACAACTTAGGACAAGGATCATCATGGAAAAAATAAAGATGGGAAAGACATGTACAGTCTGACGAACCAAATCCCTTTATAAGTAGCACAGCATTTTTTATATTCCTGATTTTGCGGCTCAACACACATTCAGCATCCTTTTTGCCTGCATATTTACGGA
>JAHFOX010000007.1:0-11245 GCA_023261445.1 Planctomycetota bacterium | reverse complement strand
AAACTCCTGTTTCTTGACCTCCCAAAAGCAGGGGATGAAATCCTTTCAGGTATCTGTTTTGGGGAAATAGAATCGTTGGAAATGTTGCTGGATATAACATCACCACTGCCTGGCGAGGTTATTGCCGTAAATGAACGTTTGTTTGAAAACCTAGATATTTTAAGCAACGACCCTTACGGAAATGGTTGGTTAATAAAATTCGTAACAAACGAACGTCACCTCCTTGATAAATTGTTGAACGCCCAGGAATATACAAAACATATTACCAAATTACAACCTGTTCCTCCATCGAAACAGAGAAAACCACGCAGTAGAGCCGTTAAAAGAAGGCGTCGAAAATAGCCTTTTCCAAGAACCTATGACCAAACGCAGACTCGTTATATTAGCCGAAGGAAGGCTTGACGTTTTTAGTGCAAAAACTGCTGTTAGCGTCATACGGTACCGGAGAGAAGAAGTAGTTGCAATTATAGATCACGGCAATAAAGGGAAAGACCTTAACTCAATCGTTGGGGTTGGCAGAGGGATTCCCATCGTTAGCAATGTTGATGAGACATTAAAACTAAAACCCACAGACCTCCTTATTGGCATTGCTCCTCCAGGCGGCATGCTGCCTGCCGAATGGCGTAAACATATTACAGATGCTTTAAAAAATAGACTGCATATAATCAGTGGTCTTCATCTTCATTTAAGTGAAGACCGTGAATTTTGTAAACTGGCACAAGACCATCAAATGAAAATCTGGGATGTCCGCATACCCCCTGAAGACATTCCGCTCGGCACTGGAAAGGCAAAAGAAACAAATACACTGCGGATTCTTACTGTAGGATCAGACTGTAATATCGGCAAGATGGTAACTTCTATTGAAATTACAAATGCCGCCAGAAGTCGCAACATTAACGTATGTTTTGTTGCAACAGGACAGACAGGGATTATGATTGAAGGCAGTGGAATCGCTGTAGACCATGTTGTTTCCGATTTCATCTCTGGTGCGGCAGAAAGACTGGTACTCGATCGCGCACAATATCAACTCCTGAGCATTGAGGGACAAGGCACTATTGTACATCCGGCATATTCTGGGGTTACCCTTGGTCTTTTGCACGGTTCGGTTCCACAAGGTCTTATCTTATGTCATCAACCTACACGAAAGACGTTGCGCCATTTCCCGAATTTTCCAATCTTACCGCTTCCTTATTTAATCGAATTATATGAGAAATTAGCACAGCCGCTGCATCCGTGCAAGGTGCTTGGCATTTCATTGAATTGCTTTGGCATGTCTGATTATGACGCCCTGGAAGAAATAGAAAAGGCGGAGAAAGAAACAAAACTTCCCGCTACCGACCCCATCAAGTTTGGTGTGGACAAATTTATTGATGTTATCCAAGCTATCTTACCATGAAACTTTCTTTTCAGTCTTTAGATTTAAAACTGAAGCATACCTTCCAGATTGCCAGAGAAAGCCGCAACATTCAAAATAATATCGTGGTCTTGTTAGAAGACGAAGATGGAACTTCAGGACTTGGAGAGGCGGCGCCCACCAGTTTTTTTGGTGAAGATGTAAACAGTGTTACTAAAGTATTAAGTGATTGTATTAAACTACTGAGAAATAAAGATTCCTTTTTAATAGAAGATATTTCAACACTCCTTAAGACTAGATTTCCAAACGATGCCGCCGCGCGTGCGGCAATTGATATAGCCCTTTACGACTTGGTTGGAAAAAAGTTAAAAATACCACTTTACAAGTTTTTAGGCTTAAGCCGACCCAAAACAAAGGCAACGTCATTTACGATCGGAATTGACACTATTGAAAAAATGTGCAAGAAGGTGGAAGATGTAAAAGATTTTCCCATACTTAAAATAAAGGTTGGCATAAAAAATGATATAGAAATACTCAGAGAGTTACGCAAGATTACAAAAGCCGTATTTCGTGTTGATGCAAATACGGGCTGGACTGTAGACGAAGCAATAAAAAAGTTAAACATTATGGAAGGACTCGGAGTTGAGCTTGTAGAACAACCATTCCCAGTTGGTAGTGTTGAAGCGCTTAAGAAGCTAAAAAAGCATGTTAAAATACCAGTCTTTGCCGATGAAGACGTGAAAGAGTCAAAAGATATACCTGTGCTGTCAGATGCGGTGGATGGGATTAATATTAAATTGATGAAAAGCGGTGGAATTCGTGAGGCAATCAGGATAATTCATACAGCCCAGGCGCATAATCTTAAGATAATGATTGGCTGTAATATCGAGAGTTCTATTTCTATTACCGCTGCTGCACATTTAACAACACTGGCTGACTACGTTGACCTTGATGGACATTTACTTGTCACAAACGATCCTTATGCTGGGGTAGCAATTGACAAAGGAAGATTAACACTGCCAAAAGATAATGGATTGGGCGTATTGCAAAAGCCCGCTTAATAATTTTAATGTTTAGAACTTGCAGTACTAATAATGGGTAATCATGGAACTTATTTAAGTATAGGTTGACATCTGGTTGATTGGTTCTCAGGTGTATGAAATGATAGAAACGGAAGGCAATATCACATACATAAAGGATACGAGCTTTAGTTCAAAGAGGATAGATGATCCTTATATCATAGAAGCCTACATTCCAGAAGAATATAATCTGAAGACTTCCGGAGAAGGACTTCAATTATCAAACAGAAATGAATTGAGGCATGCTGTTGGCGTCGTTGCCGCAAGGTCACTAAAATATTTTAGCACAAATGGCGAAGGCTTTAATATTTCACGTACAAGAAGCATGGCTGTCTGGTGGCTCAGGCATATCTATAATAGTTTTAATTGGTGGAAGGCTTATGTGGTAAATGCAGAAGGCGAACGTAAAGAAATGCCTATGTTGTACATCGGTGAAAAATTTGGCACAGCAACAGGAAGTGAGGACGAGGCGAATATTGTGCTCAGCGCCTTTGAAAACGACCGATGTATAGTTAATCAGGCATCTAGCGGAGGGACGATTTTTGCCGTTGGGTATAGTGAAAGAGGTGGTTTATTTAATTCCCCGGATATGTACGGAGTCAAGACGATTGTCGGAAATAAATATAAAGGCGCCGACATTAATGTGATCCATGGTATTACAAAGAATTTAAGGCTTATGGCAGAACATACATTAAAAGCCAAAGGCAAGGATAATACTCCAGAAAATATCTGTGATGAAATAAAAAAGATGAAGGTGGTTGTCTTAGATAGACCCAGACATGAAAAACTTATTAAAAAGGTTAAAGAGCTTGGCGCACAATTAATCCTTGTTAATGATGATGACCTTACACCTACCATTGCAGTTACCAGAGACGAAATAGACCTGATCATTGGCGTGGGAGGGATTCCCGAGGCGATATTGAGTGCGATTATTGTCGAAAAATTAGGTGGCGAGATGACCTTAAGGATATTGCCCGCCGGCGTAGCACAAGACGAGCAATTATCCGGAAGGCTAAATAATTGGAGTCTTTTCAGGAAGAACGAAGTAGACACTTTAAAGAATTTCAAAATAGTAAGACCCGGCACTGAAAAAGGAGATGAGAAATCGTGGGATACGATTTGGACTTCAAGGGATTTAGCCAGAGGCAAGGATATGGTTTTTAGCGCCAGTGTCATTAAAAAGACTCCATGGATAAAATTCCCGGATGGCAAAGAAGTTTCTGGTGTTGAGATTGATTACGAAACAGGCGAAGTAACCGTGCATGTAATTCGTATTGCAGGCAATACTCTGGAGATTGTTCCTGTCATTTATCAGACTGCGATTGGTAAATACAAGAGTCAATATAGAAATTATAATGAAACAAATGGCAAGTCAAGTCTAGATATTATCATTCAATTGGAAAAGGTGTATACAGAGTTTGGAATGTATCAAAGCGCAAGAGAATGTTTACAAAAGGCTATGACGCGCGAAGGGATTAGCGAGGATTTATTGCAAAAGTATAATTCTATTTACAAATATGTTGAAGGATTATACGTTCTTACTCACGAACCTATCCGGGTACCCGAAGCAGTGATAAAGCATTTTGAAACAGTGTGCCATTTCAACGGGGAAGACGATGTAGGAATCAGGTCCAAAAGAATGATTAAGAGATTTTATGAATACCTTGGAGATAAGTATTATCACGAGCGGCAATTTGATAAGGCTGTCACCTCCTACAGAGAGGCGCTAAAATACAGCCCGCATGAACTAAAACTGCACCGCAAGGTAAATAGTATTCAAATGATGGATATTCTGGAAGAATATTTCCATCGAATAGACAAAAGGTATCAGGAACAGAATTACAGAGAGTCAGAAGACTGGGAACGGTTTAAGCTTGGAACTGCATTAGAGGTTTTTTATAACTACGAAGGGCGTCCAAATTTCTCAAGCAGAGAGCCGTGGCTTATCTTTTTCAGAAGAACGGTATTGCATGGGAGAAGGCCTTCTTACAAATTGGCAATTCTAACCAAATTATTACGATTACATAAGGAATTGAATCAATTGAGCGATTATAAATTGTCTCAATTCTTAAAAAAAGAATTTGGAATAAGCGGAGATGAGATAGACACTATTTTAATGTTTAGAAATTCTAAAGATGAGACGTCTCACCGCTTCAATCCTCAGAAGGATGGCACTTATCATTTCGGACAAAGTAAGAAATCAAATTCTGATTACGGGAAGACACGTAAGATGTTCCATTCAGTGGGGGAACTCTATCTTGTTAAGGGATTGAGTATGGAAAGTTTATCAAAATTACTTCTTCCACAAGTACGGGTAGAGAGCCACAATGAACTGGAAGATGCCGATATCCCGCTGAGTATCAGCATTGTTGAGGCGATGGAACAGAGATATAAAAATATACTGGAGGAACTCAGGGAGGGATACAAGAAAGAGGCGCAGGAACATTCTTACGCAGTGGCGGAGGCATATCATTATGTTGGTCTGGCGCTATATGATATTGGCGACGATGACGGCGCAAAAATATACTATGATGAGGCGATTAAGAAACTTAGCGAGATAATAGAGAAATTTGAGGGAATAACACCTGTGAATTCACAATATCGTGTTGGCAACCTGTTTGAAGAATTGGCATTGTTATATGAAAATGAACAATCAGAATATCACAAAAGGGCAATAGATGCCTATACATGTATTGCCGATGAACAGAAATTAACCGAATTATTTGGTTATATAGGCGGGTTAGCCTTTATCAGAATAAAGCAGGCAAAGGAGAGGATTGAATATCTAAGGAGAGAATTGGTAAAAAATAATAGCGCAAAAGAACATGTGCGATGAAATTATGATGAGTATGTTATACTTCACCAAACCTTTATTCCCCATTAACAAAGGGAGATTCAGGGGGTCGTCGGTGTTTAACTTGTTACGTCGTCTGTGGGGCATGCATAATAATATTCCGAGTAGAATAAATGAGTTTTACAAGTAGTGTTTACTTCCACTTAATTCAAAAAATCACCGAAGAAATAGAATCCTTAGGGCTGAAATCCTATGAGTCAGCCATTCAGAAACACGCTGAGAAACCAAAGCCTGTCCGGAAACCAATAGATTTAGCTCCATTAATTGAACACACCCTTTTAAAACCAGAAATAACACACAGAGATATAAATAAACTTTGCGACGAGGCAAGACAATTCCATTTCCGCGGCGTCTGTGTGAATCCTGTCTTTGTAAAAGAGGCATTACAGCAACTGGCAGGGACGGGCTGTTCAGTTGTTACCGTTGTGGGCTTTCCATTAGGGGCAAATCTGAGGGATACCAAGTCTGAGGAAGCGAAACACGTTATAGAATTAGGGGCAGGTGAAATAGATATGGTTATTGCACTTGGCGCATTAAAAGAAGGCAATTACAAAACTGTCTATAATGACATCCGTGCGGTCGTTGAGTCTGCTGAATCAATACCTGTTAAGGTAATTATAGAGGCAGGACTTCTGAATGAAAGAGAAAAGATAGCCGCTTGCCTGTTGGCGGAATGGGCTGGTGCATCGTTTGTTAAAACCTCTACTGGTTTTGCTGGTTGTGGGGCGACAATAGAAGATGTTAAATTAATGAAGGCAGTTGTGGGAAGTAGAATAGGTATAAAAGCCGCTGGTGGAATTCGTGATTTTCAGACTGCCTGTGCTATGGTGGAGTCGGGGGCAACGCGTTTGGGCTGCTCGGCATCAGTGGCAATTGTGACAGAACACATATAAAAAAGCATTGCGAGACTATTCTTGTATATAATGTTCAACGATAGAATCTTTAAAATGTTTCTGTTTGTTTATTATGTTTAGGCGAGTTTAAGTGTGTGTCTTTTATTATTTCTTCTTCGCGCTGAACAAGCTATATTGACCATCTTTAAAACAGTATGTCCCTATAACATTGGGAGCTTCCGGATTCTTAAAGGATATGACAAATTTAAACCGTGAATAACCAGCGGTTTCAGACGAAGGTTCTACCTCTGCGTAGGTCAAATGTGCCTTGTGCTCAAGGCTAATGATATTCCACTGAATCCCCTTATTATCAGGAAACGCTACTTCCGCCAATCTAGTAATATTATCTTTCAGAAACGATTCCCTTTTTGCCTCTTCACTGGCAAAGGTTGTTTCCTGTTTTGGTGGCACAATGTCAGGTTTTATCTCGCTAGTCTGTGTCGTTTCTCCAGTATCTTTCTGTAAACCTTCAACCTTAGTTTGTTTACTAATCTCGGCAGTTTCCTGTTTTGGCGGTGCGATATCAGTCTTTACTTCATTGGTCTGTGTTGTTTCTTCATGACCTTTTTGTGTAGTTTCAGCCATTGCCTTTTCTATTTCCTCGGCACCTTTCTTGATTCCCTCTCCCACTGCCTTGCCAAGACCTTTCACCATCTCACCCACTGCACCTCCAAACATTGACATCATTGTCTTATCAGCATCAACCTTCCACTGTCCATCTTCTTTTACGAGAATAGTCTGCATCCGGACTTCAAATTCCGTTGTTTCGTTATGCGTTTGCATAGTAGTTTCGATGCTGGTCTTGTTATCTTCAATCTTAATTTCGCCAAAGGTTACTTTGCAGTTAGCAGTAGCATCGTTATCTTTTATCTGTAATTTGTCTCTGCTTTCTTTTGTTACATATGACTTTATCGCTTGAATATCTTTTGCATTCATCGCATCCCAGAATCCCATTGCCATAGCCAACTGGCTTTCGCCGGAGATTGGTTTTTGAACAGTGGGTTCTTGTTTATCGGCAGGTTCGCTATTATCTGTAGTTGATACCGGAGGTTCAGCGTTTGTTTCTTCGATGGGCGGTTGGACAGTTTCTGGAGTCTTTACAGAGGTATTAAGGCTTACGATTTGTTCATTCAAATTCCTGACAGTTGCTTCTAATTGTTCAAACTTCTGCTGAAAGGTCTTATCAGAGGACTGTAATTCTTCAAATTCGTTATGTAATCTGTTTCCGTCATTTACGACAAGGGTAATTGTGCTGGATAAATCGTCAACCCTCTTCTCCAACATCCTGCTGTCAACACTATCCACCTTTTTATCTACAGTGGCAGAACATCCTAGAAGAAATAACAGCGGAACCCAAAGATATTTTAATAAGCGTTTGTTCGTATTAAACATTAATTGTCCTCCACGCTATTATATACGCACTGACAAGATAGGTTTGCCTTTGTAAAATTTTGCCAGAAAAATATTGTAAAAAATAATGAAGTATTAGCAGATACAGCCCTTTGCTGTTAATTTAGCAGGCATGATAACACTTTATTTATCTATGTCAATAATTTTATTACTTTAACGTTTGGACTTCAAAATAATCAAAAAGTCACCTGATCAGTAGGGGCACGGTAATCCGTGTCCTTACAATAATCTGCTTGTACCTTTGTGGTTTTGTGGCAAAAGAGCCGTCGAGTGTCTGATTTGTCTTGATTGTATAGTTTTATCTACGTAAAATATGGCAAACATAAGGATATAATATTATTTAACACGATTTCTATAGAGAAACTAAAAAATTGAAGTACAAATGATATTTCTTAGCGTTGAAGCTATTATGAAATATAATTTTTTATTTGCAAATGGTTAAGGTCAAAGGGTTGTGAACTGGATTCTGAAAATACGAGAATGTTTTGAATCTAACGCAGTTTTATATACAAGACATGCTAAATTTGAGATGCAAAATGAAGAGTTTGGCCAGATATTTGAGCATGAAGTTTATGAAGCAATTTGTAATAGAGAAGTTATAGAAGAATATCCAGAGGATAAATCTTATCCAAGTGTTTTGATATTTGGAAAGACAATTGTAAATCGTCCTTTGCACGGGGTCTGTGCATATAACAATATTGAAAATCTGGTAATAGTAATCACAGTTTATCAACCAAATCCTGAACTCTGGATAGAATATAAAAGGAGAAAGAAATCATGAAGTGTGTTATTTGCCATGGAGATGATATTAAGGTTGTGGATGTAAAAGAGGAATTTGTTGTCGGTAATGATGTTGTTTTTATTCCTATCAAAGTCCCGGTTTGTAAGACCTGCGGCGAGAGGTACTATGATAGACAAACTATGCGTTTATTGGAAGAAATTGAAGAAAAACTTGGTAATGCTCAGGTTGATCTAAAAGAGGTTGGCAAAGTTTTAATGTATGAAGAAACGAACCGCAACGTATAACATTGCATACGATTACTGGGTCAATTATTGAAAACTCATTTTTAACAAATATGAAGAATTGATATTTGACCATAATTAAACCTCAATTGACGACCACAATTAAAAATCTTTTCGACCGAACTCCATGCCATTGCCTATTTCATCAAAGGAGTAGTTATGTAATGTGGATTAAGCAAAAGCGAATCCACCATCTATAAAAATGCTATTATGGATTCGGCACAAAAATCAGCGTCTTAATCCACCCTGTCCTCTTCTTATAGAGGTCGAATCTATCACAGTTAAAAGGACTAATCATGAGCAAGTACCGTAGATGTTATCGGCAACAAGGCAGGTATTTCTTTACGGTTGTGACATACAACAGAGAGAAAATACTTATTCAACCTGATAATCTTACACGGCTAAGACAAGCATTTCGCCATGTGATGAAAAAACTTCTTTTAAGATGGATGCTGTAGTCATTTTCTCAGGCCATATTCACTGTACTTGGTACTTACCTCCCGATGATGACGATTTCGCAAAGCGTTGGAGATTGATTAATCGTTATTTTTCAATTGGAATGAATTTGGAATAATTTGCTTTTGGTGGATTCGCTGCGTTTAATCCACCATACTTAAGGAGACCTGTGTGGAACGTTGTGTATTAGGCATTGATGGGGGAGGAACAAAAACTGCTTGTGTGCTGGCAACTGCCGAGGGGAAGGCCATCGGACGCAGTAGCGGTGGAACTACGAATCCCAATTTAGTATCGGCTCTAGAAATCAAGGAGTCGTTGCAAAAGGCAATTCAAGAAGCTATACATAATCACCATGACATTCAAATAGAAGCAGTTTGCGCCGGTATTGCAGGAATTATAACAGCTAAAGAAAGACTGGAGGAAGTGAAAACGGCAGTTTGGAAAATCTTAAATACCCCGCCTCTTTGCAATGCACTAAGCAAGGGATTTAATCCATCATTAAATATAGAAATTGTTTCTGACGTTGTTATAGCCCTCGTTGCTGGGGCTGGCAAACGACACGGAATTGTAGCCATTTCAGGAACGGGGTCTGTTGTTTATGGGGAAACTTTGAAGGGACAAAAAATCAAGATTGGCGGTTGGGGCTATCTCTTGGACGATGGAAGTGGTTATGAGATTGGCAGGATGGCTTTAGAAGAGGTTTTAAAGGCTTATGATGTATTTGGGAAAACGACACATCTTGCCCAAGGCGTCTTAAATGCCTGGAATCTAAATTCTGTGCAGGATATAGTAAATCACATTTATCAGAAAACTACAAAACCAGCCGATATTGCAAATCTTGCAAAAGTCGTTAATTTTGCCGCAAGTACTGGTGATGAACCGGCAAGAGATATTTTAAGGAAAGCCGCAAGTAATCTTTATTGTAATATCTCAGCAGTTACGAGTCAGATGGATTTTGGCAAGGAAGGTGCAACCTTAGTTTTGAGTGGTGGCGTCCTGATGAATATAGAAATGGTAAGAGAAATTATCATAGAAAAAGTTCGCTCAGAACTTCCGACAATAACATTAATACAATTATGCAGAGAACCAGTTAATGGCGCTGTTATACTAGCACGCAAAGGAATGTAATTCGTAAACTTGCTTTTGATGGATTTGCTTGATCCACCCTACATATTGAGGAAACAGAAACATTTTTAGACTAATATTACTTGCCATTGTTTATCTTTTCCTGATTACACGCTGTGAGATTTGCAAATCTGAATCCGCAAAAATGGAACATACAGTACTTATCTTTTCAGGACATGTGAAAGAACCCGCTTCTAAAGCAGACTCGGCAGGAGCTGCGTCTTATACAGGCATTTTTGAATATGAGTTCAATGACGCCATAGTCAAGTACTTTGAGGATAAATCTCATCAAGTCCCTGGCATACGTTATGAGGTTATTCCAGCAACGAGGAATATTGGATTGCACGAAAGGGTTGAATATGCCAATAAAATTAAGCCTGATCTCTATATTGAAATACATCACGATGCTGCAAAGGCAGAGGATATTGAGAGGGCAAGGCTGGCTGGCAACGATAGCCCTTTGTGGAAAGAAATGAGCGGTTTCTCAGTTCATTACTCTGAAAGTAACGCTTTCCCTGAAAGGAGCAAAGCCTTTGCGCAAATTTTTGCAGATGAAATGCTGAAGGGTGAATTTAGTCCGAATCTCTACCATGCCGACGTAGGAAAAATGATGTGTATGGACAGAAAGAGAGGTATATATAACAGAATAAACCCTTATGGACTTTACGTATTATATAACACAAAAAGTCCGGCAGTGGTAATCGAATGCGGCACTATTATCAATCCAGATGAGGAGAGGTTATTGTCACTTGAAGTTACTCGTCTAAAGATTATTCGTGCAATTAATAACGCCCTTGTGAAATATTTGGAGATGGAATAGAAATTTCAAAATAACCGCGAAGTTACAGAGACATTAAAGAAATATTGGTGACTTTGTGCCTTAGTGGCAGAAAATTTATAATTTAAACCTTTATTTTGCTAACGTGAAGTTCATTGCGGATTACGATCTTTTCGGCGCAATTTTCAAAGAAATCATATCCCGAACCTGCCTCGCCAACAAGACGAATCATCTTTCTTGCATCTGTAATCCTCACACCGCCTAAAACAGTTA
>JAHFOX010000060.1 GCA_023261445.1 Planctomycetota bacterium | reverse complement strand
CTAAAAAGCGGTTTACCAAGCGTATTCGCCGTTGAGAGCGTCAGGCAAATATCAGAAAGCACTGATGAATCGGTATTGAATGTCAGCGTGACTATTAAAAAGGGAAAGATTGAGTCTGTAAGCAGAGACAGCGGATGCTGGATTGTTACTGTAAGAACTAGCAGTAAGGAAGCTTCGACTTATTTGATAAAGGATAGTCAATTCAGGATTGTAGGAGAAGAATCTAAAAAAGTTACTGTTAATGCAATTCATTGGAAAGATGGAAATTAATAACGCATGAAGGTATATTTTATAGGCGCAGGACCTGGCGACCCGGAGTTAGTAACAATTAAAGGATTAAAGGCTATTCAGCATGCAGGGTACTGTATTTATGCAGGCTCTCTCGTAAATCCAGAATTACTTAAATATCTCCCACTCCACGCAAAAACATACGATTCCTCCAACATGAATCTGGAAGAAATAGTAATTGTTTTTAAAGAAGCCTTGGGAAAAAACGAGGACGTCGCAAGGATACACTCTGGGGACCCTTCAATCTACGGTGCAATGCAAGAACAGATGCGTGCTTTGGATGAATTAGGTATTCCATACGAGGTTGTCCCAGGCGTTAGCTCATTCGTAGCCGCCGCATCAGTTCTGAGGCAGGAACTAACGCTTCCTGGCATCACTCAAACAATTGTCATTACACGTATGGAAGGGAAAACCCCTATACCTGAGAAAGAGCATCTGGATACACTTGCCGTCTCCACGCCTACACTGTGTATTTTTTTAAGCATTGACAAACTGGAAGATATTGTAAAAATACTACTGCCTCATTACGGCAACGACTGCCCAGTTGCCGTTATTTATAAAGCCACTTGGCCTGATCAGAAAATTATACATGCAAGATTGTTTGATATTAGCGAAAAGGTAAGGCTTGAATCCATCAAAAAAACAGCGCTCATCATTGTTGGATGGGTATTAGAAAAGGAATTTCAAAGGTCTATATTGTATAGTCAAAACAAAAAAAACACCTAAATGTATAAAACACTCATGAATTCTTTATCCACAAGAGATGATAAAATCTACACACAATACCCTTTGCTCAAAGGTAATCTTTTACAGAACAAATTACTTTCAAATAAACAACACAATAATCTGAGTATATACGTTTTGGCTATTTTATCAATAATATGCCTGCTCATGACTGGGTGTGTAGATAACGAAGCCTCATCTCAAAGTACGGACGAAAAGGCTCACGGCAGTGACAGGATATTCCCAGTGTGTATATGGCCTGTAAAAACTCAGGACATCATCTACACAATTGATGCTACTTGTAGTATGGTTGCAGAATGCGATACAGACGTCAGCGCTGAGGTAGATGGGAGAGTTCAAAAAATCTTTTATGAAGAGGGAGATATTGTCTCAGAAGGCGCTTCTCTTGTTTGGCTTGATGATGAACGATATAGATCTATTGTACAGGAACATCTTGCAAAGTTGAGGTTAGCAAAAGCCAATCTAGTAAACACTGAAAAATTGATAGAGAGAAAAAAGAAACTGTTTCACGATGGGGTAATTTCAAGCCAGGAATACGATGATACTAACAATCAATTGCAGGTTGCGCTTGCAAGTGTAGATCAGGCAAAGGCATCCCTTAGCCTTGCTCAAAAAAACCTTAAGGACACAAAAATTAAAGCGCCTATTTCAGGCATAATCAGCAGTAAATTGGTTGATATTGGAGAATATGTAAAGAAAGAAACGCCTCTATTAAACATTGTAAAATTCGACCCTATAAAGGTAAAACTATATCTGCCTGAAAAATTTGCCTCACAAATTGTTCCGGGAAAAAAGATTTCTGTCGCCGTGGATGCATTCCCAAACGAAATATTTCAAGGTGAAATATACTTTGTAAATCCTAAAATAGTAATCGAAACACGCCGTTTAGAGTGTCTTGCAAGAATTCCAAACAAAGAATTTAAACTTAAACCCGGGTTTTTTGGCAGCGCTAAATTGGTTGTAGCCATACATAAGTCCTCTCCAGTAATCCCTGAAGAATGCGTGTTAAGCGAAAATGGTAAAACTTATTGTTACATAGTTGACGGTGAACGAGCAAGAAAGGTCACCGTAACAACAGGACTAAGGATTGAACGTGGCTTAGTAGAAATACTCAAAGGAATAAATTCCGACGATAGTCTGATATTTAGAGGACAACATGTTCTTAATGATGGCAATCGTATTAAAGTAGTTAAAGAATCTCTTTAGCTATTATTTTCTTGTATGCTGTTAGAATATTATCCTCCATTATTAACTCTACAGTCATGCAACAACTATATGAAATATATTTATTAAAATATTACAAAAAACACTTGATTCATACGCCAGTTTCATGTATTCTAGGCCAAGCTAGTGTGCCTTAATACATCGTGTTCGTAACATATTAAACCATTTTTGAAAGGAGGGTAGTAAATGAATAAGCAGGAATTGGTTGAGGTAGTAGCAAAGGAATGTGCGGTATCAAAGGCTTGTGGAGAAAAAGCTGTGAACGCCGTGTTAAATGGCATAAAGGCAGGTGTTAAGAAAAGCAAGGAAGTCCGTTTAATCGGATTTGGCACATTCTCTGTAAGGACTAGAAAAGCACGTAAGGGAAGAAATCCTCAGACCGGTGCTGTTATTAACATCAAAGCTAGCAAAACAGTGAAATTTACCGCGGGACAGGACTTCAAGAACGCTGTTAACAAATAAATAATAATTACTTAATTAACAACAACAAAAAAAGCAGGCTTTTATGCCTGCTTTTTTGTTTAATATTTCAAAACAGCCGATATTTTATGTTTTTTCTGTAGATGTTACTACAGGTTCTAATACCTGCTGTCTTTTAATAACTCTTCGTTCGTTCTCTGTAAGAAGTTTCTTCCTCAACCGAAACGTTTTTGGAGTAATTTCTACCAACTCATCATCTTCGATATATTCAAGTGCCATCTCCAGTGTAAATTCTCTTGGTGGTGGAAGTTTAATCCCTTTTTCAGCCGTTGCACAACGAATGTTTGTTGCTTTTTTAACCCTAATAGCATTAACACTAATATCGTTCTGTTCACAGTGTTCACCCACTATCATTCCTTCGTATACACGATCTCCTGGTTTTACGAACATTATACCTCTATCCAGTAAACCATCCAATGCATACGGGGTTACTTCACCTGTAACCATAGAAATTAACACACCCTGTATACGGTGGGCAATATCACCTTTATAAGGTTCATATTCATAAAAATTATGATATATTACAGCCTCCCCACGTGTCGAGCTTAACAAGCGATTTCTCAAACCAATTAAACCACGGGAAGGTACCTTAAACTCAAAATGAGTAATCTCCTTGTCTGTATCCATGCTAAGCATCTCGCCCTTCCGTGCGCCCAACATAGAAATCACCTGCCCTTCATACTCCTTAGGTACATCAATTACAACATACTCAACAGGTTCAGCTTTTTGTCCATCCAACTCCTTAAAAATCACCTTTGGTTTTGAGACCTGCAATTCATACCCCTCCCGACGCATATTTTCAATTAACACGGAGAGATGTAGAAGTCCACGTCCTGAAACACGCAAGGCATCGGGTGTTTCAGTATCTTCTACTTTAAGAGCTACGTTTGATCGAATCTCTCTGTAAAGCCTTTCACGCAGATTTCTACTGGTGACATATTTACCATCCTGACCGCAGAAAGGAGAATTATTAACAGAAAATATCATTGAAAGCGTGGGTTCGTCAATACTAATTTTTGTCATTGCTATTGGATTTTCAACAGATGCAATCGTATCGCTTATGTCTATATTCTCAATTCCTGTCAAGGCAACGATATCTCCTGCACTGGCTGATTTTATTGGCTGTCTTCCTAATCCTGTAAACGTTAACAACTCTGCTACCCTGTGTATTGTTTGGACACCACTTTTGTCAATCCTAACAACTTGCTGGCCCACGTTAATATTTCCAGAAAAGATTCTACCTATACCAATTCGTCCCACATAATCATTATAATCAAGCGAAGTTATCTGCATTTGTAAGGGTGCGCTAGGATCACCATTTGGCTTTGGAATATAATGTAAAATTGTTTCAAGTAGCGGAATAATATCCTTATTACTCTCTTCCACTGACAGCTTTGCATAACCTTCACGTCCACTAGCATAAATAACAGTAAAATCAAGTTGCTCATCGGTTGCGTTTAGTTCAACAAAAAGATCAAACACCTCATCAAGCACATCCATACAACGAGCATCAGGCCTATCAATCTTGTTAATAACTACAAGGGGTCTCAAATTATAACCCAAGGCTTTACGCAACACAAACCTTGTCTGTGGCATCGTCCCTTCGGCTGCATCTACAAGCAATAGGACGCCATCAGCCATCTTGAGAACACGTTCCACTTCCCCCCCAAAATCAGCATGACCGGGTGTATCAATAATATTAATCTTTACCCCCTTATAGTTGATAGCAGTGTTCTTAGCCAAAATGGTAATACCACGTTCACGTTCCAAGTCATTGGAATCCATAATCCTTTCTACATTTTGAATTTGTTGATTAGACCTAAAAGTACCACTTTGTTTAAGCAATTGATCAACAAGGGTAGTTTTGCCATGGTCAACATGGGCAATAATTGCCACATTGCGTATATCATCTCTTACTAACTGTGTCATGTTACTCCTTAATTGTACGATACATCATTAAAGTATCTAAAAAACAGCCTGCTCATAAATAAAAAAGCCGCAATGAAAATCGTAGCGGCTTTATATACTATTGATTTTATTCTGTAAGCCTTTTAACTACGTTGTTTATTCAACTATAGATATTTTACAAACAAAACCTTTATTGTCAATAAAATTGAGTCAATTAAAAACATTTAGTTTTCTATATATTTTATAAGAAACCTAATAATTCCGTTTTTTTAAGAGTCTTTCTTCATACTTTATCACAGTATCCTCTTGCTCTGTTGTTTCAATAGACCCTGGCCTTTTCTTACGTACTTCTGAGATAGCCTTTCTAGCAGAATGGCCCTTGTTCACAAGATAACAAGCGAGCATAGTACCTGTCCTTCCAATCCCAGCTTCACAATGAACTACAATCTTCTTTTTAGAAAATGTAAGATTGTTTACAAAATCTACAAACTCCTCAATTTGTTCATGGGTTGGTGATGCAAGGTCGGCTATTGGAATATGTTTATACTCAAACCCAAATTCTTCTATCAAAGTCTTGTGTAACGGTAACTCGGTTAAAGAGACTACCGCCTCGATTCCAGCATCCTTAAGAAATTCAAAGTCTGCCACGATTGGCATAGGTCTAGCCATACCAGCAATTTCTTCTTTTATTAACCAACTAAAATTTCTAGGCATTTGTATCTTCCGAAAGTTTATTGAGCATTTCCCTTACTATTTCCAAAGGCAAACCAACAGCATTTGAATAACTGCCATCTATTTTTTCAATAAACTTTCTTCCTTCTCCTTGTATGGCATATGCACCCGCCTTATCCATTGGTTCACCAGTGCTAATATACATTTCAATTTCTTTTTCCGATATGTTTCTCATTTTAATATGTGTTCGGTCAATTCGCAACAATTTCTTTTTCGACGGCATATCTATTATACATACGCCAGAAACGACATCATGTTCTGAATTGCTAAGCAATGAAAGTATTCTCTTCGCATCAAGTGTATCTTTGGGCTTCCCCAAAACACACTTGTTTTGTAACACTATTGTATCTGCACCTATAATTATAGCATTATCTACTTTTTTGGCAACATCATCGGCTTTCAGGAATGCAAGATTCTGTACTTGTTCAATCGGTGGAATATCGTCATATATACACTCTTCTATCTCATGCAGTATGATATCAAATTGATATCCTAGTGTTTTCAGCAGTGTAATACGTCTGGGTGAATTCGATGCAAGTATAAGACGTTTATTTGACACAATTTTCTTCTTGGATAAAAAAACCCTTCTACTTTCATTAAGTAGAAGGGTAATATTATTTTTATTCTTAGCAAATGACTCAATATTTATATTAAGCTGTAGTAACTTTTGGTTTCACTTCTTCGGCTTGTTGAGTTTTCGCCGTTGTACCTTCAACCAATTCAAAAATTACTCTTGATGCATTATCATTAAGCCGTCTCCCTATCATTTTTAATTTTCTGTCTCTGCCATCCATTTTATATTCAAGCTCAGGTACTTTCCCTATGCTACTGCCTGACAAAACGCCTAATCGTGTTCCCGACAACTTTAATATTCTTGTATACCCACCATTCCTATTCATAAATCTTTGAGCAAGTCCGCCAGCCTCACGCCATTGTCCTTCTCCAAAGAGCTTTTTAACGACATCAGCATTCCTTAATCTTGTAAGAGCTTGACGATAATAGTGTACATATCCAGGTTTGTCAGTGTCCTTTTTTAGTAATCCTTTTTTAGCTATAGTGATTATCTTTTCTGCAAAAGAGCGGGTCTCTTTGGCTTTTTCAAGTGTTGTAATAATTCTCCCGTACGTAAAAAGGCTGTTAGTAATATTCTGCCTTAGTGCCTTTCTATGTGCGGCAGTTCTTGATAAATGTCTTCCTCTCATTCCGTGTCTCATGTAACTATCCTTTCACTTTTTACGTTTGTTTACTTACTATAGACATTCCGATAGTTAAATTCAGTTGTGATAATTTTTTCTTTACTTCTTTCAATGTGGTCTTGCCAAAATTTTTTATTTCTAGAAGCTGTTCTTCGGTCTTTGCTACGAGAGCACCAACTGTTTTTATGTTTGCAGTTTCAAGGCAATTAGATGCCCTTACCGAAAGATCTAATTCTGAGATGGACATAGCAAGCTTTTTGTTAAGCTCTTCCTCAGATATTTGTGGAACCGATTCAATTCCCATCCTTTTCTCAATTTGTTGTAATTCCCTACCAATATCAAAATATTGTACAAATGGATTCAGATGTTTTCTCAAAATCTTTGCCGCCTCAACAAGTGCCATTTCCGAAGAAACTACACCATTCGTCCATATTTCCATGATCAGCCTATCATAATTTGTACGTCTACCGACACGTGTTTCTTCAATACGATAACAAACATTTTTAACCGGTGAGAATATCGAGTCAACAGCTATTAATCCGATTTCCTGCTCTTCAGGCTCATTTTCTTCTGCTGTCACATATCCACGACCCTTCCTTACCTCCATTTCAACATTAAAATTTATATCCTCAGAAAGGGTGGCAATATGCAAATCCCCGTTCATAACCTCTACGTTACCATCTGTTATAATATCTTTTGCTTTTACCTCGCCTTTCTTATTTACATCAATCTTTATTATTTTGGGCTGATCCGTATGTAGTTTTACAACAAGATTTTTAATATTTAATATTATATCTGTCGCATCTTCTACTACACCTGGGATATGTGTAAATTCATGGTTGATATTATTTATTTTAACTGATACAACAGCACTACCCTCTAACGAAGAAAGTAAAATTCTACGCAGACTATTCCCAATGGTGTTACCAAAACCACGTTCAAAAGGAGCAGCTATAAATTTGCCATATTTATCGGTCAAAGCCTCTTTTTCCACATCTACACGGACTGGAAGTTCAAGACCTCTCCACCTTATTCGCATATTTTTCTCCCTAAACTAGTTAATAAGGGATTCATAATATATTTCTGTTATTATCCCAAGAAAAAATTTCGTATGGCTTCGTCAACTACATCTGTTGACTTTACAATTGTGGAATGAATTGCAACAATCAAATATATTTATTTAGAACACAGTTCTATAATCAACTGTTCTTGTACTGGAATTGACACATCTTCCCTTGTAGGAAGTTGTGTTACTACCCCTTCAGGTACATCCGCTTTGGGTTCTATCCATGCAGAAATATTTCGGCCCTTTAATAACTCAATATTTGATTTAACAATATTCAAACTCGTTTCACAATTCTTCGGTTTTATAACATCACCAACCCTTACAAGATAAGATGGAACATCAACTTTTTTGCCATTTACTGTTATATGACCGTGTCGAATAAGTTGTCTAGCGGTTTTTCTTGACGGGGCATATGAGAGCAACTGCACCACATTATCTAATCGCCTCTCCAAAATAATTAAAAGATTCTCTCCTGTATTTCCCTTTTGTCTTTCCGCTTTTTTAATATAGTTTTGAAACTGCCTCTCTAAAAGCCCATAGAAACGCTTTGTTTTTTGTTTTTCCCTAAACTGGACACCATATTTTGACAATTTACTCCTCCCCCATGTAAACTGACCGGGAGGATACTTTCGTTTCGTGATTGCACACTTTACAGTATCACATCTCAGTCCTTTAAGGAACAGCTTCTCTCCCTCTCTTCTACATAATCTACATTGGGGACCTATATATCTTGCCATATTAATCCTTTCTTAAACTCCTTCTTAAAACTTATTTATACCCTGCGTTTCTTTCTAGGCCTACATCCATTATGAGGTAATGGTGTTACATCTTCAATTGCTTTCAAACTTAAACCTGAAGATTGAAGTGCAGTAATAGCCGATTCTCGGCCTGGCCCAGGCCCTTTTACCCTAATTTCAATTTCCTGGACACCATACTTTTTAGCCTTATCGGCAGCACTTGAAGCTGCTTTTTGGGCGGCAAAAGGTGTGCTTTTACGTGAACCTTTAAAACCCACAGTACCGGCGCTTGCCCAACAAATTGTTTCGCCATTGACGTCTGATATTGTTACATACGTATTATTAAAAGTAGCCTTTATATTTGCAATCGCTCGTGTAACATTACGCCTTATTTTTTTCTTGCCGGCAGTTGACATATTAGTTATTTGTCCCCTTACTATAGATTAAATTTTTTGACCTTTACTTGAGTCAAGCAAACTATCTTGACTTAGTTCACAGTCACTAAAATAGTTTTTTAAAACAAATTCCGTATTAAACATTTTGTCAAGCCTTTCATATTTATCCATGTTATACTTTTTGTTGCCTTTTTTTCTACGAGCGATGATCATTAAATTCTTTGGTGTATATTTTGGAGACGTAACCTCTGTAAGTTTTACATGATAACCAACACCAGTAAGAAATTGCGCTCTTAAAGCCTCAGTTAATATATCTGCAAAACGGTATCTTAAAAGTCCAAAGTCAGTTAAATCAATAAGTGGATGTCTAACTTTTAAGCGATTGCGTATCTGGTTTTCACAACACGGAACCACTATTATATACTTTGCCCCTAGTTTAACGCCTTTGGCTATTGTTTCATCTGTAGCAATGTCACATGCATGTAACGCAATCACTATATCAATCGGTTTTTCAGGCTGCACATCAATTATCTTGTTATTAATAAAATGCATATTCCTGCAACCGAGTGTATCTTTAATCTGATTACATTTTTCAATTAATATACTATTGGTGTCTACTCCATAAAAATATGTATTTATATTATATTGCTCAGAAAGTACATAATTTAAGGCAAATGACAAATAGGATTTACCACACGAACAATCAAGAAATACAATTTCTTTACTTTGTGGATAATCTTCGATAATTTTTACTACTTGTTCACAAAACCCTATTACTTCATTGAATTTCTTTATTTCTCGTTCATCGTTTGATTGGTCAAGGTTTAATTCAATGGTCCTGAGCAACTCCTTAGCAGATTTTAATACATCCTTTACATTGTCTTTGCTTTCTGCAGTAACTCTCATCAGAACAACCTCGCCTAATTAAGAAAACAAACATTATACTAGCCTAATTCTTTTACACTTTTCTTTCCTGCCACAGTCTTCTTACGACCTTTTCTTGTTCGTGCGTTCGTTCTTGTTCTTTGTCCTCTCACAGGTAAGCCAGCTTTGTGGCGCATACCACGATAACAACCTATACTTTTCATGCGGACAATATTCTGCATTTCTTGCCTACGCAACTGACCTTCAATGGAAAAATTCTTTTCAATAAATGCACCCAACATACTCAATTGATCTTCATGAAGGTCCTTGGCTCTCAAGTTTTCGTCAATATTAAGATCCTTTAATATCTTTTGTGATAAAGCCTTTCCAACCCCATAAATATAAGTAAGGGCTATGACTACCCTCTTGTTTGGAGGAATATCACATCCAGCAATCCTCGGCATTTATTGATTCCTTTCTTTTGCTTTTATTAATTCTAACTTTAAAACACCAATATTATCCCTGCCTCTGTTTATGGCGAGGATTTGAACATATTACACGAACAACATTTCTCCTTCTTACTATCTTACAATTTTCACATATTCTTTTAACAGAAGATCTGACCTTCATATTCTTTCATTCCTATATTAATACTCAATTATTATATAGATACTATACCTGCCTGTAAATTATTCTGCCTTTATCGAGATCGTATGGCGACATTTCAATAGTTACTTTATCGCCAGGCAATATCTTGATAAAATGCATTCGCATCTTTCCGGAAACATGAGCAAGCACTTTATGTCCATTCTGCAATTCTACCCAAAACATTGCATTCGGAAGCGCTTCTTTAACAGTTGCTTCTACTCTAATTGGTTCTTCTTTTGGCATCCGTAAATGATACAATTAGACAAAATTGTTTATAACGTTAAAACGTCTGCACCCTCTTCAGTAATTACAATCGTATGTTCAAAATGGGCGGATAGTTTTCTGTCTTTAGTCACAACTGTCCATTTATTATTCAATACTTCAGTATCACATTTCCCCATGCATATCATGGGTTCAATAGCAATTGTCATCCCAGGCATTAGTATTTCGTCTGCATCCAACAAGGCTTTACTCACGAAATTAGGCACCTGCGGGTCTTCATGCATATATCTTCCAATACCATGACCTGTATAATTCCTAATAACAGAATAGCCATTCCCTTCAACATACGTTTGTACCGTTCTCGAAATCACGGATAGCTTTTCTTTTGATTTTACTGCTTTAATTGCCAAGTAAAGCGACTTTTCACATACATCAAGAAGCCTTTGTGCCTCTTTAGTAATTTCCCCTATGGGAATCGTTAATGCTGCATCTGCTACGTATTTACGATAACCAACTCCAACATCAATACTAAGAATATCTCCATTCCGCAATTTTCTTTGGCCCGGAATACCATGTACAACTTCTTCGTTTATAGAAGCACATATACTTTTCGGAAATCCTCTATATCCTTTAAAAATCGGGGCTCCACCTTGCCCTATGATATACTTTTCAACTTCGTTATTTATATAATCCGTTGTCACATCTTTAGATGCTATTTCTCTGGCTAATCTTAATGCGTCCGCTACAATCCTTCCCGCTGCCCTCATTATTTCGATTTCTCGGGACGATTTACAAACTATCAACTCGGGCTACTCCACGGCTAATCAATGGTTTTCTCTGTAATGTACAATTAATAACGTCCGACACTTCTTTTGTAATGGCATCTATGTCTGCATCACATGAAATTTCTTTCAAAATACCTTTTTTCTTATAATACGCAATTAAATCTTCCGTTTGTTCGTGATATACCCTTAATCTTTCTAATACTGTTTCTGGTTTATCATCTGCACGTTGATATAACTTTCCACCGCATTTATCACAAATTCCATCTTTCGATGATGGTACATATCTTATATGATAATTTGCCCCACAATTTGCACAAGTCCTACGCCCTGATAATCTAAGGACTACACTTTCCTCCGAAACGGAGAAATAGATTACCAAATCTAATTTATTCCCAAGTTTTTTTAACATTTCATCCAATACTTTTGCTTGAGAAAGTGTTCTTGGAAACCCATCCAAAATATAGCCAGACTTACAATCTTCTTTTACAATACGGTCCTTAATAATTTCAACAACTAACTGATCTGGTACCAACAACCCTTTTTCTATATAACACTTTGCTTTAATACCTGTTTCTGTACTACTCTCAACTGCTTCTCTCAGCAAATTACCGGAAGATATATGAGATATTTTCTTATCCTTACTAACGGCATCTGCCTGAGTACCTTTACCTGCACCGGGAGGTCCTAGAAAAACGACCCTCATCCCATTCTTCCTCTAATTCTGGTACCACCACTTAAAAAACCGCTATATTGTCTCATAATCATGTGGGATTCTATCCTTTGAACCATATCAAGTGCTACACCAACAATAATAAGCAAACCCGTACCACCATAGAAACCAGCAATAGCACGATTAAGGTCGAAACCACCCGCAACGAGTTTTGGTAAAATAGCAATCAATGCAAGAAATGAAGCACCAGCCAGCGTTATCTTGCCCATTATTCCTTCCAAATATTCTGATGTTCTTTGACCAGGCCTAATTCCCGGAATAAAACTCCCATAATCTTTCATATTATTCGACATTTCCTTAGGATTGAATTGTATAGCTGTCCAAAAATAACAGAAAAATGTTATGAGAAGTATGTAAAGTATAACATAAATTACTCCACCCTGTAAAACTTCTGACAGTCTGGAAGTAATCCAATAACCAAAGCTTCCCGGTTCAAATCTAACTTGTATCCCTTGCATAATCGCAGCAGGAAAGATTAACAGAGATTGCGCAAATATTATCGGCATTACCCCTGCCTGATTAACACGAAGGGGCAGGAAATGTCTTTGCCCACCATATACTTTTCTTCCACGTGTATGTTTCGCCTGTTGAACAGGTATGCGTCTTTGGCCCTGTG
>JAHFOX010000114.1 GCA_023261445.1 Planctomycetota bacterium | reverse complement strand
AATTTTATCCATGAGCAAGGATAACTCATGAATACAAGCCTGTCTTTTTTGAGGATTGTTAAGAAGCTGAATTGCATGGCTTGCCAGCCATGCGAAATCATTGCCGTACATGAGACGTTCCGGGACAATCATTTTTTCGGAAATCCTGTTTACAAGCCCAATATATGGCGTGGTAAGAAACGGTTTGGCAATAAAATAGGCAAAAGGGGATATTTTGTAAACAATAAGCATCGGTTTCAAATAATAAGCAACTTGTAATGTAACCGTGCCCGCGCCTGCTATGCAAAGTTTGGACACCTTGATTACCTCGTGGACATTTCCAACTATAATTTTGAAAGGGATTTTGTACCCCTTTGAAATATCGTTTATAATATCAAAATGTTGTTCATCGCTGCATGAGATGAGAAATTTTGCAGAAGGAACTGCCTGATTTATCCGCTTTGCCGATTCTAAAAACAACGGCAGTAATCGAACAATTTCCTGTCTGCGGCTGCCCGGAAGAAAAGAGACAATTGTTTCTCCCATATCCTTTTTTAGTTTAGAGACAATTCCCTCATCAATCTTCTCTCTGAGAATTTCATCGAATAGCGGATGCCCGACATAAGTAACAGGAATACCTGCATTTTCATAAAAGGATTTTTCGAACGGATAAATAACCAATAGCTTATCTACCAGTTTTTTCATTTTCTTTACACGCCACGGTCCGTGCGCCCAAAGCTGCGGGCTAACATAGTAAATGACGGGAATCCCCAATTCCCTTGCCGCTTCAGCCAGATAGAAATTAAAACCACAGTAATCAATTAATATAACGGCAGATGGCATTTCCTGCTTAAAGAACTGAATACAATCCTTTTTCATTTTCAGGAACGTTGATAATTCTGCTAAAACATGAAGCCACATTAATGATTTTGTTGACATATCGTGCAGACAGTGCAACCCTGCCTGCTTCATGTTTTCTTTTCCAAGCCCGTAAAATTTTATATTTGAATCCTTTTCAAGCAAACAGCGCATAAGATTTGCTCCGTGGATATCCCCGGAAGAATCTCCTGCGCTAATAAATATTTTTTTTGAAAATTCAGGCATGGATTATCCTAACAATATAAGCAATAAGGTTTACTGCAAAAAATGCGGGAATAAGCAGCCAGACAACAACTACGGCAAATGACGTGTCTATACAAAACAGGGCATAATGTACATCAAAGGCAAAGGTTATCAGACAAATAATTGGCAGGGCAATAAAAATTACTACAATTACATAAAAGATGATAACATGATGATTGTAGAATAATGAGAAAGAAATGCAGGCATTAAATATATAAAACAAAAGGAGTGTAAACGAAAACAACTTAGTTTTGGCAAAGAAATAGCTTGCTGCGGCAGCCAGAAGAAATGCAAATGCTATGATTAACAATACATAAAGTGGCACTTCACCTCCGAATATCAGCCAAATAGACTATTATCTAAAAAATGTATTTGGACGCGGATTTGCGCAGATTTACACTGCTTTTCCAGGTGAATCTTTGTAAAGTATAAGTTCCGTTTTGTCTGTATTTGTCAGCATTCATCTGCGCCCTATTGCAGAATTTGCCTTGTAAATTAAGAATTGTACAGAACGTTGATGATTTGTCACTGAGCCAAAATGGAAGCCGCATAAAAAAATCCCGGCACTAATAAACTATAGTTTATTTCATGCCGGGATTTTTTCAAGAGAATTATTTCGACTTTATAAGAATTTACTTTTTATCATGGAAAAAGTCCTGTTTCACACTAAGATTTAAGCTTATATGCGGCCGCATATAAACAAACCAGAAAAATATGCCAACCAAAATAACCCCGCCTATGATATTTCCCAAAGTGACAGGTATAAGATTATTCACGAAAAATCCATGCCATGTAAGATTAGAAAGGTCTAAGGTCTTTCCAGCCATTTTCTCTGCTGCAGCAACGACTTCGGGATGTTTTTTTAATACCACACCTATTGGAATGAAGTACATGTTTGCAACACAGTGTTCGAATCCGCTGGCAACGAAACCGCCTATGGGGAAAACAATCGAAAGTATCTTGTCAGCCACGCTCCTGCCGCTAAAACATAGCCAGATTGCAAGGCAAACCATCGAATTACAAAGTACTCCTCTTGCCAAGGCTGCTGTAAAAGTCAAATTGACTTTTGTATTGGCGATAAGCAGCGCCTTTGCGCCGACCATATTGTGAAAAAATTCCCATTGATGGGTTTGAGACATCCAGCAGACCATTGTAAGACTGCCTATCAAATTGCCAATATATGAGGTAGTCCAATTATTGAGCATTTCACGCGTTGTAATCCTCTTGCTAACATAACCCATAATAATCAGGCAGTTACCAGTAAAGAGTTCTGAACCGCCAATGACGACTAACATGAGCCCGAGAGAGAAGACGATACCCGCAATCAGGGAGTTAAGTCCAAAATGCAGAGTGGAGTCGCTGGTTACAAAGGTGGCGAATTGTGCACCAATGGCAATATAGACCCCAGCTAGTATTCCCAGTAAAAGAGTCTGTGCAAAGCTTAATTTTGCCTTTACCATGGCTACTTTATCAATTCGGGATGCGATTAGCGGTGGTGAATAGGCATCAATATCGATAACATGGATAGATTTTGGCCCTTTATTTTCTGTCATATCTTATATCTCCTTTTAATTATCTCTTTGATGGGCGTAAATAGATAAACCAATACACACCCGCAACCAGAATGATACCGCCAAACAAATTTCCCAGTACAACAGGCACTAAATTGTCAATCAAAAAACCTTTAAAAAACGTAAGGTTTGAAAGGTCTATTGCTCCGCCATGCGCTTTTTCTGCGGCAGCCAGCACTGCGCTATTGCCTTTCAAAACAATCCCCATTGGAATAAGCCACATATTGACAACACAATGCTCAAAACCACATGCTATAAGGCATGAGATAGGCCATAATAATGACAATATTTTATCCATATTACTTCTGCCGCTATAACACAACCAAATACCAAGACATACAAGGGCATTACAAAGCACTCCTCTGGCAAAGGCAGCACCAAAAGGAATATTGACTTTATCATTAGCCGCAAGAACAATTTTAGCCCCCAGCAAGCAATTGTTTAACGTCCATTGTTTAGAGTTATATATCCACAAAACGAGGGTTAACGCACCAATAAAATTACCAATAAATGAGATAACCAGATTTCTCGTTAGGTCTTTACCGGTAATCTTTCGGGCCATGAATGACATGGCGATAAGACAGTTTCCGGTAAAAAGTTCAGCGCCTGCAATTACGATTAATACTAAGGCAAGAGTGAAAGCCACACCGCCAACCAACTGATTCAAGCCGTAATTAGAGGTTGCTGTATGTATTACTAACATCGAAAGCTGGGCACCAAGCGCAATAAAAACACCTGCCAGAATACTCAGTGCAAAGGTAGTTAAAGTGCTAAGCTGTGATTTAGCTATACCCACCTGTCCTACTTTGTCTGCCATCTTTGCCGGCGCATAGGCATCAATCTCAATAACAGGCACAGCATACTCCTGGCTACTTGCACCGCCTTTCTGCGAATCAGACATAATTACCTCCTTTCACTAGTTAAATTTTTAGAAACATTACAAAAGAATTTCAACGAACCACCATTGAATATAAACAATTCACTCTTACTAAATAATTATTATAAAAAATAACTGGAATCAATTTCATTATTTTTAAAGAGTTTTAACACTTAGCAACGCCTGTCATCTGGGATTGAACAACCTTTTCTTCCTTCTTTACTGCAGGAACGGCTTCTTTCGCAGTTGCCGCTTTTATCATCGAACGTATCATCGTAATGAATATAAACGTCCATGCAACAAATGCTGCATAAATAAAGTATTTTGATATGTTAGCGATAAAAGGAATCTGGATCGCCTGCGAAAGTCTAAACGTACATGCAGTATACATGCCCAAAGGAAAGACCATACCCCAGTAGAGCGGAGTGTACTTAAATTGCGTCTTGTGAAAAACATATTTCCATACCCCGATAATTACCAAAAACGGTATCCACCACGTGCCAAACGACCAGAAAAACAACGTAAATCCTTTCGTAAATCCGAGGAAATCAGCATAAGGACCTTGTATTTTAGGGATATTTATGCACAAAATTGAACCTGCTAGTGTTGTGATAGCGAGAGCTCCCATGTTTATCCAATACGGCGGCACTAAAGCATCGGGAGATATTTTAAAAAACACAAGTCTGTAAATAATCAGAGTAATTAATATCATGTAAAGGAATGAGCCAATCATCCACCACACGAATGAAGAAAACATCACAAAACTGCCAACACTTTCAAATTTAGGAGCCAGTAAAGCGCCAAGCACTGCCACCGACTGCGTTCCTACCGTTGCAGTCAGCCAGCCGCCGTGCATCACCATTTCAATCCTCTGATCACATTTAATAAAAAGTAAATTAAATGTAGATAGAGATACAATTGTCCAGAGGAAGATGCCAAAATACCAGAATATCTTTGCAATTTCGGGATAGTTTACTACTGTAACAAACTGAGAACCAAGCACATTTGTGCCTGCAACAATGGTAAAAAATACAAGGCTTAACTTTGGATTGGAAAGGTCATTGTATAGATTGCCCCAGAACATCCTTATCCTGAGTATTTGCAATGACAGAATAATTGCATAAGCAACTATGTTTATGTAAAAAAGCCCATGAGCAATACTTTTAAAACCTAAAAGATTTGCCGCAATGGAAATTATACCCGTAGACATTACCATCGCAAAATAAGCCGGGTGTAATGTCTTGATTGTATTTCTAATAACACTCATTTGCTAAACACCTC